>DATGLK010000082.1 GCA_035294265.1 Candidatus Binataceae bacterium | reverse complement strand
CGGTGACCGATTGATGTCGGACCTTCGCGAAGAATTCAGCGCATTGGCCAGCCACGAACCGCTTCCGCTGGCGCGCGCCGCACTACTGGTCGCCAAGCAGGAATACAGCTCTCTGGACGTAGAGCATTATTTGCACCGCCTCGACGATCTCGCCGCCGCTGCGCGCTCCTTTGTCCCAACCGGCAGTGCCGTGGAAAGCGCCCAAGGGCTGTCGCGCTTCTTGTTCGAGCACTGCGGCTTTGCCGGCAACGAGATCAGCTATGGCGACCCGCGCAACTCTTTCCTCAATGACGTGCTTGAGCGCAAGCTGGGCATTCCGCTCACGCTCTCGGTGATCTATCTGGAAGTGGGCTGGCGGCTGGGAATTGCATTTGAGGGCGTTTCGTTCCCGGGCCACTTCCTGGTCAAGCTCTGTTCGCAGGGCGCGGAATTGATCATCGATCCGTTCAATCGTGGCGTTTTGCTCACGCGTCGCGAGCTGGAAATGCGCATCGCCAAAGCCACCGGGCGCGAGGTCCGGCTGGGTGCCGAGGCCTTGCGCGCCGCCACCACTCGGCAGATTGTGATTCGGATGCTACGCAACCTCAAGCAGATCTACTTGGCCGCCGCCGACTGGCCACGTGCGGTATCCGCTCTGGACCGCATGCTGATTCTGCATCCGCAGGCGCTCGATGAATTGTTGGAGCGCGCCAAATTGTACGAAATGTTGGAATGCTTTCAGCCAGCCCTGGAAGATTTGCGAAGCTTTATGCGTTTGGCTCCAGACCATCCGGCGGGCGACGCCATACGGGATAAGATCGTCAAACTCAGCCGTGCCGTAGCGCGGATGAGCTAACCCATTATCGGGCTACCCAGGAGAGTGCGGAGTTCAAGTCATGGCCGGATTCGCCAATTTCTCTCACGCCGCCGCGCAAGCCGCCAGCGACCTCGAGCTGCGGCGCAAGCTGGAAAATGCCACCGGCCATCATTTCGCCAACTTGGCCGCAGTCAAGGCCGAGTTTCCGCCCTACGAGGCCGAGCGCGACGCGTCGCGTCGAATCAAGGAGGACGCAATCGCGCATCTGGGCACTCTCCTGGCCCAACTCAAGGCCAAGCTGGAAGCGCGCGGGGTCAAGGTTTTCTTGGCGCCGGACAGCGCGAGCGCGCGCCAGTATATCTTGACTCTGGCCCAGCAAAAAGGCGTGCGGCGGGTGGTCAAGGGCAAGTCGATGACCACCGAAGAGATTGAGCTCAATCCCGCGCTGGAAGCGGCCGGGATTGAAGCAGTCGAGACCGATTTGGGCGAATATATCGTCCAGCTTCGACATGAAAAGCCATCTCACATCATCACCCCCGCCATCCATCTGTCCAAAGAAGACGTAGGCCAACTCTTCGCTGACAAGCTGCAGATCCCTTACACCAACGAGCCCAGCGCACTGACCGCGGCTGCCCGCCTAACTCTGCGTGACAAGTTCCTGGGTGCCCAAATGGGGATCACCGGAGTCAATTTTGCGGTCGCCGAAACCGGCACTCTGGTGGTCGTCGAGAACGAGGGCAACGGCCGCTTCTGTACCACCGTGCCCGAAACTTACGTCGCGGTGATGGGAATCGAAAAGGTGATTCCCAAGCTGGCCGACTTGAGCCACTTCTTAGAAGTGCTGGCGCGCACCGCTACCGGACAAAAGCTGAGCGCCTACACCAATTTCATCAGCGGCCCGCGCCGCCCCGGCGAGGCCGACGGACCGACCGAGATGCATCTGGTGGTCCTCGACAACGGCCGCAGCGCGATGCTGGCCGACCCTGTGCTGCGCGAGGCCCTGTACTGTCTGCGATGCGGGGCCTGCCTCAACGCTTGCCCGGTTTATCGCCATATCGGCGGTCACGCTTACGGCTCGACTTATCCCGGCCCGATCGGTTCCATCGTCAGTCCCAACCTGGTCGGAAGCGCTGCCGCCCATCTGCCCTTCGCTTCCACCCTGTGCGGAGCTTGCCGCGAGATTTGCCCAGTCAAGATCGATATTCCGCGCATCCTGCTCTATCTACGCTGGAAGGCGGACAAGGGAGGGCAAGTCGCATGGTCGGCTTCGGCGCGACGCGTGCGCGCGGGCGCGCGCTGGTTTGCCCGTGCCGCACGCTATCCCTGGATCGCACGGGCCGGCGGGCGGATAGCAGCTTGGATGGCCAAGCCACTGGCCCATGCCGGTTGGGTGCGTTGGATGCCGCCGCCATTCAATGCTTGGACCAAGCTGCGCGACTTCCCTGCTCCTGGCCAAAGGCAGCATTAAGGACAGGAATAATCATGGACCCCACCACCCAGGTTCTAGAGCGAATCAGGCAGGCCTTGAGCTCAGCTAACGGCACATATCCACCTAATGGTCAATCGAACGGCGTCCAAGACGTGTCGAACGGTACGACACCGGCCAGCGCCGCAGCGGCCGACCGCGCGACTTTGCAAGCCCAATTCACCAAGGAACTGCGCGCGCTGTCGGCCCAGGTCGTCGAAGCGACCTCGGAGCGCGAAGCGATCGCGACGCTGGCCAACCTGGCCAGCAGGCTGGGAGTGGGTTCCATTGGCGTGGGCGCCGATCTGAGCCTGAGCGCGCCGGAGTTGGAAGCCGCGCTGCAAGCCGCCGGCTGCCAGATCACCTGGGTCCCCAGGCAGGCCACCGAAAATTTCACCCATCGTCTGGCAGAACTGGACGCCGGATTGGTGGAGGCCGAGCATGGTATCGCGCTGACCGGCACGCTGGCGATGCTCGCCTCGCCGGGCCGCGCCCGCTCCCTGTCGTTGATTCCCAAAATTAGTTTCGTATTGCTGCGCGCCGATCGAATCCTACCCGACTTGGCGGCCGTGCTGAGCACCATCGGCCCGGCGCGGCTGGAAAGCTATCCGATGGTGCTGGTGACCGGTCCCAGCCGCACCGGCGATATTGAAAAGCGGCTGGTGCTGGGAGTTCACGGCCCCACCGCGCTGTATGTGATCGTGCTAGCTGCGGCAAGTGACGGTACACATGAAAGTTAACCTGTTCTCCACCTGTCTGGGCGAAGAGCTTTTTCCCGGCGTGCTGAACTGCGCACGCACGGTGCTGGAAAGGCTGGGAATCGAGGTCAGCGAACCGCGCGCGGCTTTCTGCTGCGGCCAAGCCGCTTTCAACGAGGGAATGCGCGAAGGCGCGCTGGATTTGGCCCGCCGCTTTCTTGACACCTATCCGCCCGCAACCCCGCTGGTCGTACCCTCGGGATCGTGCACCAGCATGCTCAAGGTTTTTTATCCCGACCTGCTCGCCGACCACCCCGACTATCTGGCCAAAGCGCGCGCGTTGATTCCGTGGATTCACGAATTTTCGGATTTTCTGGTCAACGTCCTCAAGATCGACGACGTCGGCGCCTCCTTTCCTCATCCGGTCACCTATCACCCCTCCTGCCACCTGCTGCGCGAATTGCATCTGGTCCAGCCCCCACAGCGCCTGCTGTCCAAGGTGCGCGGCTTAACTTTGGTGGAGATGCCACGCGCCACCGAATGCTGCGGCTTCGGTGGCCTGTTCTCGGTCAAGTTCCCGGAAATCTCGGGCGCGATGCTGGCGGACAAACTGCAAACCATTTATCAGACCGGCGCCGAAGTTTTGGTCGCCAACGATTGCGGTTGCTTGATGCAGATCGGCGGCGGGCTCAGCCGCGCCAACAGCCCGGTGAAAGTCCGCCACTTGGCGCAGATCCTCGCCAGCCGTGAATAAAGCACGGCCGCTTGCACGTTGAAGGCCCGGAAGTGCCACCAAATCCCGTAACTGTTAAGCTTAATTCGAGTGCTTCCATGAATTTCTGTCCAGAATGCGGCGCGCCAGTCCAACCGGCGGGCAAGTTTTGCGTGGGCTGCGGCCAAAACCTGAGCAGATGGAGCGTGGTGCCCGAGCGCGCGCCGATCCGCGTCAGCAAGCTGTTTGTCACGCTCTTCGTGGTGATCGTAATCGCCGGCCTGGGGGTAGTCGGTTTGCTGGCCCATCAACAGGAGACCATCCAGGCCAGTCGCGAGGCCGCCGCGCCGACCAATCTGCCGCCAGGCCATCCCAAAATTGAGCTGCCCAAGGTAGCGCGCGATTTTATCAACGGGGTTCAGGCCGACGCCAAGGCCAAGCCCAATGATATCGCGGCCTGGGACAAGCTGGGCGCGGTATCCCTGCGCGCCGCCCAGTTCGATCCCAGCTACTACCAGCTCGCTACCCAGGCCTTCGCCCACGTGCTCAAGCTCGATCCCAACGATCCTCCCGCCTTGCGCGGGATTGGCGACATCGACTACGACCGCCAGCAGTACGACGAAGCGATCGCGGCCTACGAGCATTACCTTAAAATCGCGCCCAACGATCCGCAGGTATTGGTCGATCTGGGCACCATGTACCTCTATACCGGCAACGCCGACCAGGCTCTGCATCTGTATCATCAGGCGGTTACAATCAAGCCCAACTTCTTCGAGGGTTACTACAACATGGCGGTGGCCTACGCGGCGCAAAACGACAACGACCACGCCCGCGCCGCCTTTGCCCAAGCGCTCAAGCAAGCTCCCGACGCCGACGCGCGCAAGCGTGTCAACGACATGCTGGCCAAGCTGAACGGCGCCCCCAGCAGTCCGCCGCCGATGGAAAGCGCGGCGGCCGACTCCGCGCCGCCGCCCTCGGCCGCCGCGGCGGTAGCGCCTGCCACCACCTTCAAGGGTCAGATCGAGGCTCTGGTGCGCAACCTGCCCGTGGCCGGGCCCAAGGTTTCCAGCGTGCAATGGCCGGCCGCCAACAAGGCGGTGGTGCTGATGGACAACTTTCCGATGGATGCGATGCCACCCTTCATCAAGCAGCGCTTCGTCTCGGATCTGAGCACGGGAATCGATCAGGCCAAGCAGACCTATCACGTGGCCACGCCCTTTCAGCTCGATATCGCCGACGCCGCATCGGGACGCGTGATGCAAACTATCTCGCGATAGCGTTTTGGCCTAGGCCTGCCAGTATGCGGAAAAGGTCCCAGCAGCTTTTCAAAGCCACGTCATTTAAGAAGATGGAGGCCGCCAAAGAGACCTGGGTGACCGCGAGCACCGCACGCGAGCCAGTGAAAAATTTCTACGGTGGCGGACGCAAAGCCCGGTGAGTCGCAACGTCGATCATTTGCGGGAAGAGCCTGCATGCTGGGGATGCTTGGCTGGCACTCAGGATGGCGCATGCGGGGTAGTCCCGGCCCAGCCTCATCGACGTATGCGAAAACCAGCCGAGCTCTGCGCAGAAGTTTCGAGACAGCAATTCCTTTTAAAAGGACTGGGCCGCCGGCCCACGTCACTGCCACTTGTTTACTGACCTCGCGAGCCACGGGTGGTGGACATGAAGCGAACGGGGGAAGAGATTATTTGCGCGACTGCGCGCGAACCAACAAGGGGATAAACCCGTGAAGCTCGATCTTCATCTAATGAGCACTGACCTGCGTCGAATCGCCGCCCAGGCCAGCGCGGCCGAGGCCGCCGGCTTCGACGGGCTGTGGACCGCCGAGACTGGCAACGATCCTTTTTTACCGCTGGTCCTGGCCGCCGAACATACCCAGCGAATAATGCTGGGTACCGCAATCGCCGTCGCTTTCGCGCGCAGCCCTATGACAGTGGCTTATACCGCCTGGGACCTCGCCCGGTTGTCTCAAGGGCGCTTCGTGCTGGGCCTGGGCAGCCAGGTCAAAGGGCACATCGAGCGGCGCTACAACATGCCCTGGCAACCGCCCGCCGCACGCATGAGAGAATATGTTGAGGCTTTGCGCGCTATCTTCAAATCCTGGCGCGAAGGCGGCAGCACGCTCTCCTATCAGGGCCGCTTCTATCGCTTCTCCCTGATGACCCCCTTTTTTACTCCGCCGGCTCATCAATGGTCCGACATTCCGATCTATATCGCCGGACTCAACCCGCGCATCACGGCCCTGGCAGGCGAGCTATGCCAGGGCTTCATCGTGCATACCTTCCACACCCCGCGCTACCTGCGCGAAGTGGTGATCCCAAACCTGGAGGCCGGGCTTGCCCGCGCCGGGCGCCAGCGCAGCGAAATTGAACTGGTCAGCGGTCTGTTCGCGATCACCGGCGACACCGAGCGGGAACGAGCCGCCGAACGCGAGGCGGTGCGCCGCCAGATCGCCTTCTATGCCTCCACTCGCGCCTATAGGCCGGTATTGGAGCTGCACGGCTGGGGCGAAATTGCGCTCCGGCTCAACCAGCGTGCCGCGCGCGGCGATTGGGCGGGGATGGCCGGCGAGATCGGCGAGGAGATGCTCGAAACCTTCGCGATCAGCGCACCGTTGGAGCAGATCGGGCAGGCAATCGCCGATCGCTACGGCGGGCTGCTGGACCGGGTATCCTTTTATCATTGGGAACCTGATCCCACCCCGCGTTGGGCGCGCGCGGTCGCCGCCCTCAAACCCGCCGCTTAAGCCCGGCCGCGCAGGCACGACTCAGGCCGCAGTGCGGGCGGAGCCTCGCCCGCCCACCCGCTCGTTGCCTCGCGAGGGACCGCTGGGTTCGGGCGTCGCTTCCAACTCCAATCGGGGCAGAATTTGCGGCGCCTGATCCAACCCCGCTCCGCGCAGCAAGACGTAACGCCGCCCCTGGCGCGCGATCACCCCGCGCTCGCTCATCTCGGTAAGCAATTTGCTCACCATCGGACGCGAGCTGCCGATCATCTCGGCCAATTCCTCTTGCGCCAGCTCCGGCGTG
>DATGLK010000081.1 GCA_035294265.1 Candidatus Binataceae bacterium | reverse complement strand
TGCCGCGCGCGCGGGTCAAACAGGCGCCGCTGGATTTCAGCTTCAGCGGAATCAAGACCGCGACCGCGCAATTTCTGCAGTCGCCTGAAGCAGCCCAAACCCGGCGCGAGGATTTAGCCGCCAGTTTTCAGGAGGCGGTGGTGGACATGCTAGTGACGCCCACCATGGCGGCGGCGCGCGCGCTGGAGGTACCGGTGATAGCACTCTCGGGCGGGGTGGCCGCCAACCGCCGCCTGCGCCAGCGCCTGAGCGAAGCGGCGCAGGCCGAGGGCCGCCGCCTGATCGCGCCCGCCTTTCAATATTGCACCGATAACGCCGCGATGATCGCGATGGCTGGTAGCTATCGGCTGCTACGCGGTGAATACGATTCGCTGGCCATCGACGCCGAGGCCAACCTGCCGCTGTGACTGGGTTCGCCCGGTGTGACGCCGCGATGGGACCACCGCGCCAAACCATTTTTGAAACCGGCGAAGAAGCCCCCGCACGCGCCTTGCACGCCGCCGGTCTGCGTCCCAATCGCCGGCGCGGTCAGAATTTTTTGGTCCAAGGCGCGATCGCCGATCGCATTGTGGCGCTGGCCGACCCCCAAGCGGGCCAGTGGGTCCTGGAAATCGGCCCGGGATTGGGCATCCTCAGCCAACGGCTGCTGCGCTATCCGATCGCAAAATTATGGCTGGTGGAGTTGGACCTGGAGCTGGCGGCGCGACTTGAGGGTCAGTTGGTAGGTAATTTCGAGTTGCTGCGTGAAGATTTTTTGCAGCTCGATTTAAGCCGCCTGGGCGCCACGCCTAAGCTCAAGGTGGTGGGCAATCTGCCCTTCAACGCGGCAACCGCGATGTTGCGCCGCCTGGGCCGCCATCGCAGCCGGATCGAAGCGATGGTCTTGATGTTCCAACGCGAGGTGGCCCAGCGCCTGCGCGCCTCCCCGGCTACGCCTGCCTACGGCGCACTGACGCTGCTGGCAGCACTAGATTGGGAAATCGGAGAGCATTTTCGGGTTCACGCCGGCAGTTTCTATCCCCGCCCCAAGGTTGATGCCGAGGTCCTGTGCTTTCGCCCTCGCCCCTGCTCCGTGACACCTCTGTTCGAGCAGCGGCTGCGCGCCCTTATCAGGGCAGGCTTCGCCAGCCGGCGCAAAAACTTACGGCATGCTTTGCTCGATGGCTTGTGCTTGTCCGACCAGCAGGCGCGCGCGGCGCTCAACCGTGCCTCTATCAGTCCGGCAGAACGGGCCGAGCATTTGGCGATGGCGGACTTCGTTCGGCTGACCACCGCTCTGATGGAGATGGCGCCTGCGCCCGCATGCGATGCCTGAACTGCCCGAAGTCGAATCGTTGCGCCAACTGCTGGCCGCCTCGGTGGTAGGCCGGCGCATCAGTGGGGTCGCCATCACCCAACCCCAGCTGCGCCGAAGATTGGCGGCCGACCTGCCCCAGCGCGTAAGCGGCGCCACGATTAAGGCGGTGTCGCGGCGAGCCAAGTATCTACTAATGGACCTGGGCGAGCTGACATTGGTCGTGCATCTGGGAATGAGCGGCAGTCTGACCCATCGGGGCGGCGATTTTGAAAGCGAGTTCAACCACATTCACGACCATGTGCGCATGGCGCTCGATGATGGCAGCGCGCTGGTTTACAACGACCCCCGTCGTTTCGGCCTGCTGCTGGCCGTCCCCAGCTCCCGCCTGGAGCAGATCGAGGAACTGCGCGGGCTGGGGCCCGAGCCGCTGGGCACCGAGTTCAACGCCGGGTATCTGGCGCGGGTCGCGCGGGGTCGGCAAACTTCGATCAAGGCCTTGCTGCTGGATCAGCGGGTGGTAGCGGGAATCGGCAACATTTATGCCGCCGAGATCCTGTTCGCCGCGGGCATCCGCCCCCAGCGCCGCGCCGGGCGGCTGAGCCGAGCTGAATTGGCGCGCCTGGCGGCGGTCACCCCCGCCATTCTGCGGGCCGCGATCGGCAAGGGCGGCACCACCTTTCGCAACTATCGAGACTCGCGCGGCCAACCCGGTCGTTTCGCCCCCCTGTTGAAAGTCTACGGGCGAGCGGGCGAGCGCTGTTATATCTGTGGCACAACGGTGCTAAACCGGATAGTAGGGCAGCGCGCCAGTGCTTACTGTCCGCGATGCCAGCGCTAATCGGCAAAGACCAGGTGTATGAATTTAAAGTTGATCGGCTTGCGCGCGCTTGTAACCTCGGCCGCGGCCCTGCTGATGGTATTGCTGGGACAGGGGTTGGGCCACGCCCAATCGGCCGCGGCTATCCCCACCGCCTCCCGACCGGTTCCCCTCAGCGTGCCCCTACCCGGAGTCCCCACATCACCCGCAGTTGCGATGCCGGCGCCGCAACTGCCCAAAGCACCCGTACCGGCCACCGCTGCGCCGCCGCCCTTGGACTGGAATCAGGTCGATGGGGAGGCGCTGGGCTACTTCCGTACCTATCTGCGTTTCAACACCTCCAATCCACCCGGCAATACCGTAGCCGCAATCAACTGGCTCAAGGGCATCCTGGAAAAAAACGGCATTCCGGTAAAGATCTACAGCGCCCAGGCCGACAAGCCGAACCTAGTGGCCCGCCTTTCAGGTCCACCTAATGTCAAGCCGCTGCTGCTGATGTCGCATGCCGACGTGGTGCCGGCGGTGGCGGCCGATTGGTCTCATCCGCCTTTTGCCGCCGAGATAGCCAAGGGTTACGTGTGGGGCCGCGGCGCGCTAGACGACAAGGCGCACGGTATCATGGCCCTGATGACCTTGCTGATCCTCAAGCGCCAGCACGTACCACTGCGTCGCGGCATCGAGATGATGGTCAATTCTGACGAGGAAGTTGGAGGCGAACTGGGCACCCAATGGATGGTACAAGAGCATTGGGATGCAATCGATCCAGCGCTGGCACTCAACGAAGGCGGAGAGGGGACTCCTAATTGGTTGGGCAGCCGAGGCATCACCTTCAAGATCGCGGTGGCCGAGAAACGCGCGATGTGGTTACGCCTGATCGCGCATGGACGTGCCGGCCATGGCTCGGAGCCCAACGACCAAAACCCTAACTTGATCCTGATTCGCGCACTGGCCCGGTTGCTGGCCACGCAGCCGCCGATTCATTTGACGCCGACGGTCGAAGAAACCTTTAGCCAGCTCGCCCATCGCTTCCCAGACCCCTATTCGACTGCGATGGCGCATCTGGGATGGCCCATGATGCTCGACTTGGCGATGCGCGGTCCGCTGGCGGGATATGCGGTTCAGGCCCTGCTGCGCGATACCATCGCGCCCACCATGCTGGATGCTGGAATCAAAGCCAATGTCATCCCCTCCTACGCCGACGCCACCCTGGATTGCCGGCTGCTACCCGGCGCCGACGAGCAAGCATTTTTGGAGCACCTCCGTAATCGCATCCATGACTCTCGCGTGGTGGTAGAATTTCTCCAGAAACCTGCTCCCGGCGACCATGAGAGCCCTATCCAAGGACCGTTTTGGGATGCCTTTCAGGATGTCGTGACCCAGGATTTTGCCGGCGCCCTGGTGGTTCCCATGTTGGATGCGGGCGCAACCGACTCGCGCTTTTTGCGCGCGCGTGGGGTGGCGGCCTACGGTTTCATTCCGGTGGTGCTGCCGGCCTCTGAAGCCAGGCGAATTCACGGTATCGACGAGCGTCTGTCAGTGAGCAATCTCAGCATGGGGGTCCGTACCACCTACGACTACGTCAAGCGGATCTGCGCGCGGCCTTGAAGCGGCGGCATGGAGATAGCCATGGAGCAATTTAGGGTCCGCAGCACGCAACGCGTCCAGATGCTCGACATCACCGGCGAAGTGAACCAGTCAATCGCTCGCGCCGCGGCCAGCGCGGGCCTGTGCAATATTTTCTTGCCGCATACTACGGCCGCGCTTATCGTATGCGAAAACTGGGATCCCGACGTCATTGACGACCTGCTTCAGCGCCTGCAGCACCTGGTTCCGCAACAAGGCGGCTACCGGCATGGCGAGGGCAACTCACAGGCCCACATCCTGTCGGTGATGCTGGGCTGCTCGCTGACTGTGCCGGTGGCCGCGGGCAAGCTAGCGCTGGGTCGTTGGCAAGGATTGTTGCTGGCGGAATTCGACGGCCCCCGGGAGCGCCAAGTAAACGTCAGCCTGATTCCTGCGGGGGCGCGGCCGACCTGATCGTGGTCTCGCCAGTCAGACGGCGCCAGGCGATCATGCCGGTCAGACAAATCGCCAGCCAGCAGCCACCCACCGCCAACCCCGCAATGACCGCACTGAGCGCGCTGGTGCGATAGAGGCAGGCGAGCGCAGCCAAAACCACCAGGTACAGCGACCCAACCGCCAGCAGGGTGCTTGAGCGCCAACTACGCAACGAGCGGGCGACACTATATCCCAGCACCCCATATCCGGCCGCAACCGCGGTGGCGTTGACGCTGGGGAAATTAGCGAAGCCGTGGACCAGTGCTTCCTGAGTCACGTGCGGTGAGATTCCTTCAAACAGCTCACGCAAGCCAAAGCCGGCGAGGTAGGCACCCACGATTGTGAGCAGGACGACCATCGCATCTGGCACCTGTCCGGCCAGCAGCAGGCTCAAAGCTGCAGCACCTACCACCAGCAATAGAAACCGTGGAGCGGCCAGCCAGAAGAGTACCGCCATCAGGTGGTCGAGGGCCGGAGTGCGCCGTTGGGCCAAAAACAGGGCGACGGACTGGTCCACATAAACCAGGGGACGCTGGAACAGGATGCTGTGCACGATCAGGCCAAAGCTGGTTGCCAGTAAGGCAATCAGGAGCAAACCCACGCCGAGATACAGGCCGAGGTAGCCCGAGGGGGAAAAGCGCGCCAGTGCCCAGCGGCTGGCCGCTCCCAATGGCGTCATCAAGTGGCGTGCAAGCGCGCTCTCCAGTAGGCGCCGTTCCAGGGCGGCGACTTTATCTTGATGGCGCTGCAGCCAGCGCCACAGCCAGGCCATCGCCAGGGTCAACAGCACCAAACCCAGCATCCCGGCACCTAATGGCCGGAGCCACCTTTCGATCAGGTGAAAATTATCGCCGAGCAGAAAGCCCGCGCCGGTGAAGAGGCCGCCCCAGAGCAGGCCCGAGATGACAGCCATCGGAACAAACCGCCGTGCGGGCATCTCGGAGAGCCCAGCGGTGAAGGGAGTGAAGGCGCGGCCGACTGCCAGAAAACGGCCCAACAGCACTGTCATCGAGCCCCAGCGCTCGAAATAACTGGTCAGATAGGGGCGGTAGCGTGCATATTGACGAGCGGCGAAAGGCCAGTGGGCCAGCAACGCCGAACCCCACCATCGACCAATCAGATATCCGGTGATATCCCCAACGATCGCCGCCGACAGCACGATCACGGCGGCCACAGTGGGATTGAGTAGGCCCGCCCCGGCGGCGGCGCCCGTCAAAAGCACGACACTCTCGCCCGGCACGAACAGACCCAGAAAGGCCGCGGACTCCAGACAGACCACCACGAAGACCAGTACCAGCAACCAGGGGCTGGCGGCCCATTGAGCCAGAATCTCCAGACTTAACCCGGGCAGAGGCCTACCTCCCCAGGCCGCGGCGACCGGGAGGGCAGCAGGGCGGCGCGCTCCCTGCTACAATCGCACCATGGTGGAACCGGGCGCGCTGCTCAATATATTGATTTTTTTTGCCGGCGCTTCGCTGGGAAGTTTCGTCAACGTGGTCGCCTATCGGCTGCCGCACGAAATTTCGCTGATTCGGCCGCGCTCGTTCTGCCCTCACTGCGTGGAACCTATCCCCTATTGGGCCAACATACCGATTCTATCCTACGTGGCACTGCGCGGGCGATGCTACAAGTGCGCGGCGCCGATCGCGCTGCGCTACCCGGTAACTGAGTTAGGCCTAGGCCTGATTGCGCTGTACGTAACTTTCAGTTTTCCGCCACCGGATGCCGCCGCGCGTTTCGTGCTATGTGCGGCACTGTTCGCGGTCAGCTGGATAGATTTCGACTGGCGTATCATTCCTGACGCGATCACGTTGCCTGGCATTCCGCTGGGAGTGGCGGCTGCCGCCTGGGTGATCCCCGAAGTCGGGCTTACCGATGCTCTGGTGGGCGTCGCACTAGGAGGGGGGGTGCTGTTCGGGGTGGGCGAGGCGTACCGGCTGCTGCGCGGCTATGAAGGAATGGGGATGGGAGACGTCAAGCTGCTGGCGATGATTGGCGCGTTCCTTGGTTGGCAGGGAGTTCTATTTACCCTCTTTGTCGGCTCCGCTTTGGGAGCGGCTGGCGGCATCATTACCGGGATGCTGACTCACGGCGGCCCTTCGGAGGACGGCAAAGTCGCGCTGGCGCAAGCTGACCCGGATCTTCCGCCTGGAGGTGCGGGCGGCGGCCTGCTCCAGACCGCGGTGCCCTTTGGTCCCTTTCTTTCGCTTGCCGCCGGCGCATTCGCCCTTTTCCAACCGCAACTGGTAAGTTGGTACCTCCTTAACTGAGGCGATGAGACGCGGGCGGTTTATCACGATCGAAGGAATTGAGGGCTCGGGAAAAACGACCCAGGCTCGTGCCCTAGCCCAGGCTTTGCGCGGCGAAGGACACGGCGTGATGCTGACTCACGAGCCGGGCGGGACCGGCGTGGGCGAGGCCTTGCGCGCCATTTTCCTTAACCCCACCATTGAGTTGGCCGCACCAGCCGAGTTGCTGCTGGTGCTGGCGGATCGGGCTCAGCATGTCAAGCTGCTGCTGAAGCCGGCGCTGGAGCGCGGTGAAGTCGTCATTTCCGATCGCTACGGCGATTCGACCATCGCCTACCAGGGTTACGGGCGCGGCTTGGATCTGGAGTGCGTGCAAAAGCTCAATGCCTTCGCCAGTGACGGGCTGATCCCCGATCGTACCATCGTGCTGGATTGTCCGGTGGAGTTGGGATTAGCCAGGGCTCGCCAGCGCAGCGCCGCCGCGCAACCAGCCGACCGTTTCGAGGGCGCCGCGCTAGAATTCCATCGGCGCGTGCGCGAGGGGTTTAGCCAACTGGCCCGGCTCCATCCTCAGCGCATCCGGCTGATCGATTCCAGCCGCGATGCCGCCCAGGTACAGGCCGAAATCATGGCGGTGGCGCGCGAGGCGCTGGCGAGCTGATGCCGCTGACGGATCTTGCAGGCCATCAGGAGCTTTTCCAGCGCCTCAATCAAGAACTTGACCGGCGCCCCGCTCACGCCTACCTGTTCTGGGGCCCGCGTGGAATCGGCAAAGCAATGGTCGCCGAAGCGCTGGCTTTGTCGCGCCTGTGCGAGCGCAACCAGACGGGCGATTTCTGCTGCCAATTGTTAAGCTGTCCGAGTCGCGACCTGCCGGCTGCGCCGAGGCGCGGGCGCGCCGCGGTGGCGCAATGCCAATGCTGCACCGGCTGCGTGCAGGTCGCGCGCCGAGTTCACCCCGATTTCGATTATCTGGCGCGCGCGGAAAATCGCAGCTTCGTGCTGATCGAGCAGGTCCGCGAACTGATTGCGCACCTGGGAGGCAAAGCGGTGCGTGGCCGCGGACGAATCGCAATCATCGACGATGCCCAGGCGCTTAACCTGGCCGCCCAAAACGCGCTGCTTAAAACTCTGGAGGAACCTCCCGGCCAGAGCCTGCTGATCCTGGTCTCCGAAAGCCAGTCGGCGCTGCTCGATACCGTGCGTTCGCGCTTGCGCCCGGTACGCTTCGCCCCACTGCCGGTCAAAGCGCTAAGCGCGCTGCTCGAGCGCAAGGCCGGCTTGGAACCCACCCGCGCGGCGGCTCTGGCCCGTTTGGCTCGCGGCAGTGCGGCGCGCGCCCTAGAACTGGTCAAGACTACGCCGCCGGTGGGCGAACTGGTGGCGGCGCTGCGCGATTTGCCACACCTGGATTTTGTAGCCATCCGCGCACTGGCCGAGCGCTTTTTCGGCAACCGCGAGGAGGCGATCGACAATTTCGAGCTCCTGGCCCGGCTGCTGGAGGAATTGCTGGCGCGTCAGCTCTTGGAGGCCGGCTCCGGCACCTTTGTGGACCTCGACAGCGCGCTGGCAGAACTGGCGCGTACTTTAAGCCGGGATCAGATTCTTATAATTCTGGACTTGGCACTCACCGCGGCCACCGCAGTGGGGGCTATGGCCAACTCGCGGCTGCAAGCCGAGGGTTTGTGGCTGGCTGCCAGCGACGCGCTTAGACAGGGAGCAACGTGAACCAGCAAGATCCTTTTGATAATTTGCCTGCGCCACCGCAAATCGTGGGCGTTAGCCTGCAGCCGGTGGGACATATCGATAACTATCTGGCTGGCGAGTTGGACCTTAAGCGGGGCGAGCAGGTTGTGGTCGATACCGACCACGGCCCCAGTTTCGCCACCGTGGAGGTCGAGCCCCATCCAGCCGCCCTGAGCTTGGACCTAGCCGCGCTGCGGCCGGTTCTGCGCCGTGTCGATGACGGCGATATGGCGGCGAGGGAGAACAGTCGGGAGCGCGAGCGGCAGGTCCGCCGGCTGTGCCTGGAGGGGATTCAGCAGCGCCAACTGCCGATGAAGCTGGTCAATGTAAGTGTCGGCGCCGACGGTCGCAAGGCAGTGATCTATTTCATCGCCGAGACTCGCGTCGATTTTCGCCTGCTGGTGCGCGATCTGGCTAGCGCCCTGCGCATGCGAATTGAAATGCAGCAGATTGGCGCACGGGACGAGACCAAGGTGGTAGGTGGGCTGGGACCGTGCGGGCGCGAGCTATGCTGCTCCTCGTGGCTGCGCGACTTCGACGCCGTCACGGTCAAGATGGCACGCGAGCAGGGGCTGGCCCTCAATCCTTCGCGGCTGGCTGGGATGTGCGGGCGGCTCAAATGCTGCCTGCGCTATGAATACGCTACCTACCTCGATCTCAAGCGCGAGCTGCCGGCGGCGGGCAAACGGGTACAATCGGTCAAAGGCGACGGCAAAGTGCTGCGCCAGAATATCCTGAAGCAGACGGTTTTGATTCAGTTGGAGGCCGACGGCGGTGTCGTCGAAGTCGGCCCCGCCGATCTGGTCGATAAGCGTGCCCACTGAGCGGGCCGGTCTGACATTAAGCAATGAGCGAACGACTCCATCTCACCACCGCGATCTTCTACTGCAACGCCGCCCCTCACGTGGGTAGCGCCTACGAGGCGCTGGCAGCCGACGTCTTTGCCCGCGCCGCGCGCCGGCGCTTGGGAAGCGGCGCGGTGACCTTTCTGAGCGGCACCGACGAGCACGGCGATAAGATCCAGCGCGCAGCCGCGGCGGCTGCGGTGGCTCCCAAGGAATTTACCGACCGGACCAGCGCGGTTTTCAAGCAGGCCTGGGATGGTCTGAACGTCTCCTACGACTGTTTTGTGCGCACTACCGATCCGGTCCATGAGCACTTCGTGCAGGAGATGCTGCGGCGCAGCCAGGCCCGTGGCGACATCTATTTCACAAATTACGAAGGGCTTTACTGCGTAGGCTGCGAGCGCTTTTACACCGAAAAGGAGCTGCTCCCGGGCCAGCTCTGTCCCACCCACAATCGCCCGGTGGAAGCTATCAGCGAGGGCAATTATTTCCTGCGCCTGGAGCCTTATCGAGCGCAGGTACTGGCGCACTGTGCCGCTCATCCTGACTTCATCCGCCCCGAGCGGTATCGTAACGAAGCGCTCAACATGCTCGGCGAACCACTAGCCGACTTGTGCATCTCGCGCCCCAAAAGCCGGCTCAGCTGGGGCATCGAGCTGCCATTCGATTCAAATTATGTCACCTACGTCTGGTATGACGCTTTTTGGGCTTACCTCAGCCTGATGGCAAGTGCCGATCCTGGTTTCATCACTACCACTTGGCCGACCACCCAGCATTTTATCGGCAAGGACATCCTCAAAACCCATGCGGTCTATTGGCCGCCGATGCTGCTGTCGGCGGGACTGCCCCTGTTCCACCATTTGAATGTCCACGGCTGGGTTAATTTCGGCGGTCAGCGGATGTCCAAAAGCTCAGGCAATGTCGCCGATCCAGTCAGTTACGAACGAGTGTTCGGACCCGATGTACTGCGCTACTTCCTGATGCGGGAAATCACCTACGGCCTGGACGGTGATTTCTCCGAGGCACGAATGATCGAGCGCTACAACGGCGACTTGGCCAATAATTTGGGCAACTTAATAAGCCGGGTGCTTTCGATGGCGGCGCGCTATTTCGGCGGCGAACTACCGCAGGCGCCGCTTCTCGCCGGCATTAGCGAAGACGAAATGCTGGCGGCCGCGGTGGGCTCGGTGGTTGACAAAAGCGGCGAGTTGGTCGAGCAGTTGGCCTTCAATCGGGCCCTCGAAGTGATTTGGCAGGCACTGGACGCGGCCAACAAATATGTCGTGCAGACGGCACCCTTCAGCTTGGCACGCGACCCCGCCCAGCTGCCCCGGGTCGGGCAGATTTTGGCCAACCTGTTCGAAAGTCTACGCCTTATCGCAGTGGCGCTGGAACCCTTCATGCCGGTAACCGCGTCGCGGATCGGCGAATTGCTGGGACTGGAGCAGGCCGACACGACCGCGCCCTACGGGCAGGGCTTACGCGCGGGCCATCGAATTCAGCCGCCGGTGGCGTTGTTCCCCCGCATCGAAAAACCCAAAGACGGCGCTTAGGATTTGCCCCCACGCCCGCGAGTGCCGCAGGTCAGTTCCGGCAAATCGCTTTCAGGGCCCCCATTTGTCACGCGGCGCCGGGTCGCTGCGCTTTTCAGATGGCGGTATCGACCGCGTCCTCGCGGGTCAGCGGCTCGGGCCGCTTGTTGACCGGCGTCCAGGCTCGCTGACCTTCACCGATATAGATTTGGCGCGGGCGCGAGATTTTCTGTTCGGGATCACGCACCATCTCCGCCCACTGCGACAGCCAGCCCGAGGTGCGAGGAATGGCGAACAGGACCGGGAACATCGAGGTGGGAAAACCCATCGCCTGATAAATAATCCCCGAGTAGAAATCGACGTTGGGATAAAGCTTGCGACTTATGAAGTAGTCGTCCTGCAGCGCGATGCGCTCCAGTTCCAGCGCGATTTTGATCAGCGGATTGACTCCGGTTACCCCGAACACCTCTTCGGCCACTCGCTTGATGATCTTCGCCCGTGGGTCGTAGTTCTTGTACACCCGATGGCCGAAGCCCATTAGCAATTCCTCGCCCGCCTTCACTCGCTTGATCAGATCGGGAACGTGGTTGACCGAGCCTATCTGTTCCAGCATTCGCACCACCGCTTCGTTGGCTCCGCCGTGCAGCGGGCCGTACAGCGCGCCGATCGCCGCCGCGGTGGCCGAATAGGGGTCGGCTTGCGAACTGCCCACCGAGCGCATCGCGTTGGTCGAGCAATTCTGCTCATGGTCGGCGTGCAGTATGAACAGTACGTCGAGCGCGCGCTCCAGAACCGGGTTGGGTTTGTAGTTGCTCTCGGTCATCTTGAAGAGCATCGCCAGAAAGTTGCCGGTGTAACTCAAATCGT
>DATGLK010000080.1 GCA_035294265.1 Candidatus Binataceae bacterium | reverse complement strand
GGCCGGGAACGGATGGGCCAACCCTCCTGGAGGCCAGCGGCTGGCGCCTCCACGGACGGCGGAGAGCATTGTCTTAGCAGACTGCTAAAAGCCTCGTCTGCTATGCCATGCGCACTTCTGAAAGCGGCAGCCTGCTAGGCGCGTGGATTGCCGGAGGGCCGGTGCTGCTCGGACGCGTCGATTTGACTACCAGGCTCATGAATGGTGATGCGCTCGCCACGCAACATCAGAATTGGCCCGGACAAGACGTAGGCCGTGGCGCCCACAAACAGGGTTAGCTGAGGTAAGGTAATCGCGGCCGCGACCACCAGCACCACCGCGGCCAGCAGCTCCAGCGGCACGCGCTCGCGCCGTTTGTGGGTCTTGAAGCTAGGATAGGGCACGCGCGAGATCATGAGAAAGGCCAGCACTAGGGTGAGCGGCGCCGCCACAGTGCTCAACAGCCGGGCCGAGTTCATCTCGAAATAGCTGTAGACCAGCACCAGCCCGGCCACCATCGCAGCCGCGCCCGGGACCGGCAAGCCCACGAAACGGCGTTTGTCTACCCCACCCACCTGGACATTGAAACGGGCTAGGCGCAGCGCAGCGCAAACCACATACGCTCCGCTTACGATCCAACCGAGGTTGCCCAGCGGCTCCAGGCCAAACATATAGATCAGGCTGGCCGGTGCAACCCCGAAGGCGACCACGTCGGAGAGGCTGTCGTACTCGATTCCGAACTGGCTGGAGGTGCGCGAGGCGCGGGCAACGCGGCCGTCCAGGCCGTCGCAGCAAAAGGCCACGATGATCATCAGTGCAGCCAGCTCGAAGTGCGCGTTGATGGCCGAAATGATGGCATAGAAGCCTGACAACAGGCCCAGCGAGGTGATCGCCGCCGGAACCACGAACACACCCCGGCGCAGCGGACCTGCGAGCTCGCCATGGCTACGCAGGCGCTCGGAGAGCAGGCGCAGCCGAGCTCGCCCGGCACGAGCCGGATGAAAGCGCTCATTCATTGAGCTAGCTCTCCAATCACGCTTTCGCCTGCGCGCACCCGATCTCCCACCGCCACTGTGACCCGGAACTCTAAGGGTAGAAAATGATCAACTCGGCTACCAAACATAATCAAGCCCAAGCGCTGGCCACGCACGATAAAATCATGCGGGCGCAACCGACAGATGATGCGACGAGCCAAGTAGCCTGCGATCTGCACCATCGCATGGCGCCGGCCCTGACGGTCGGCCAATACGATGAGATTTCGCTCGTTGAGCTGGCTGGCGTAATCGCTGAAGGCGGCGCGGAATTGCCCGGCGGTGTGAACGACGCTCTCCACCTCGCCGTCCACGGGCGCGCGATTTACATGCACGTCCAGCGGCGACATGAAGATGCCCACTTTACGAAAGCGGCCATCGCTCTGGTGGGGCGCCGGCCCCTCGCTGACCTCGACCACTTTGCCGTCGGCACCTGACAACACCACGCCCTCGCGCTGGGGCGCCGCGCGCTCAGGATCGCGGAAAAACCACAGCGCGAAGGCGGCCGCCATCAAGATCAAGCCGCCTGCCCAGCGTAGGCCGACCACGAAGACAAGCAAACCTACGGCCAGCAGCGAAAGCGGGATTTTGGCGCCCTCGGGCGCCAGCGGCAAGCGTCGGCGCCGGAACTGGGGCGCGCTATTGCGCGGCGCGGCCGACATCAGTTGCGCGCTTTGTCCACCAGGCGATCGCTGGCCAGCCAGGGCATGAAGGCGCGCAGCTTGCGCCCCACCTCCTCGATCGGATGGGCTTCGCCCTCGGCACGCAACCGCTTGAAAGTTGGCAACCCAGCCCGATACTCGGCCAGCCATTCGCGCGCGAATTGACCCGATTGAATCTCGCTGAGGATCTGTTTCATCGCCTCGCGCGAGGGCCCGCCCACTACCCGCCTGCCGCGAGTCATGTCGCCATACTCGGCGGTGTTGCTGATCGAGTAGCGCATATTGGAAATGCCGCCCTCGTATATCAGATCCACGATCAACTTGACCTCATGCAGGCACTCGAAGTAGGCCATTTCGGGCGCGTAGCCGGCCTCCACCAAAGTCTCGTAACCGGCCCGGATAAGCTCGGTCAGCCCGCCGCACAGCACCGATTGCTCGCCAAAGAGGTCGGTTTCGGTCTCCTCGCGAAAAGTCGTCTCGATGATGGCCGCGCGCCCCCCCCCAATAGCGCTGCCGTAGGCCAGTCCGACCCGCGCGGTATCGCCCGAGGGATCCTGGGCCACCGCCAGCAGGCAGGGAACCCCACGCCCCTTGCTGTATTCCGAACGCACCAGGTGGCCAGGCCCCTTGGGTGCAATCATAAAGACGTTGACTTCGGGAGGAGGCACGATCGCCTTGAAATGGATGTTGAAGCCATGGCCGAAGGCCAGGTACTTACCCGCCGCCAGCCCGGGCGCAACGCTTTCGCGATAGATATCGCCGCCGGCTTCGTCCGGCACCAGCATCATGATGACGTCGGCTTCGCGCGCCGCCGCCGCGCCATCCATCACACGTAAACCGGCGGCGGCAGCCTTGGGACGCGATTTGCTGTCCACCCCCAGCCCCACTCGCACGTCCATTCCGCTGTCGCGCAGGTTAAGTGCGTGGGCATGTCCCTGGCTGCCGTAACCGATAATCGCGATCTTGCGCCCAGCCAGCGCGCTCAGGTCAGCATCGCGATCGTAAAACACCTTCATTTTCAAGCACTCTCCTTTAGTTGGCGCCGCGCACCGTGGCCGTTGGGTTGCACCGCGCGCGCCATCGCGATCCGCCCCGAGCGCACCACCTCCTTGATCCCCAGCGGGCGGAGCAAGGCGATGAAGCCCTTGATTTTATCGCCGTCGCCGGTCAGCTCCACGGTCGTAGAGCGCGGCCCAATGTCCACCACTCGGGCGCGAAAGGCCGACACGATCGCGTCCAGTTCCGGGCGCGTGCGCTCGTCCGTCGCCACTCGCACCAGCACCAGCTCGCGATCGATGGTCTCGACCTCCTCGAAGTCGGTCACCTTGATGACCGCCACCAGCTTGTTGAGCTGCTTGTTGATCTGTTCAAGCACCTGTTCATCACCGCTGGTGATCAAGATGATGCGCGACATTGTGGGATCGCTCGGATCCTCGTTGACGGTGAGCGATTCGATGTTGTACCCGCGGCCGGAAAACAGTCCCGCGACCCGGGCCAGCACGCCGAATTCGTTTTCGACTAAGACGGATATAGTACGACTGGGCATCTGCCATCGGCAGGCGCTAAGAAGGAGAATCGCCGCGGGGAGGGGCAATCCGCCTATCGATATCGCGCCAAAATTTCCATGATGCGGTCTTTGCAGGAAAGCTTGCGCTTTTGCAACCGCTTCTTTTCGATTTCCTCTTCGTTACTCAAATGCAATTTGCCGCGGAACTCTTCCAGTTGGCGCTTGAGCTCCTGGTGCTCGACATACAGCGCCTTCAGCTCCGCATCATCGAAATGTTCGTGAACGAGCGCTTCTTCTCGCTGCTCCATACGACCTCCGCTCCGGCCGCCGTGCTCGCCCGCTTGAGCTTGAGCTCGGCCTCCGGGGGCCTCACATAGCGCGGTTCCAGGCCGCGTGCGTTATCGATCTGATGGCGCGCCAGCCGCGCCGCTCCCAAGATCGCAATCGCCTCCGCCGCCGTCCACCCCGCCCCCAACTCCGCCACCCTCCCCTGGCGCGCCGCCACCAGCTCACCGGCGTACACCAGCGCGCCCTCACCGAAGAACACTACCGGCTCTTGCAGCCGAGCAGCCAATTCCCGGGGTTTGATAACCAAGTCATCACACAGCCGGACCAACCCCTCATGCTGCCCGCAATAAATAGCTGCGTACACCTCGCCCTTGCGAGCGTCAAGCAACGGGCACAATTGCAACTCGTGGGTCGGCTGCCAAGCCACCGCCGCGCACAGCGCCAAGGCATCCAGACTGGGAATCCCGACCAGGCGGCAGCCTCCCACCAGCGTCATCCCCTTGGCATAGCTCAGCGCCACGCGCAGGCCGGTGAATGACCCCGGGCCCAAACCCACCGCGATCGCCGCCAGGTCCGCCAACCCTATGCCGCATCGATCCATTAATCGGGTCACGGCGTTCGCCAATGTCCGAGCGTGAGGCTCCCCCGCCGGCAACCTATCGGTGGTCAAGCCGCCCGACCAACTTAGCGCCAAGCTGGCGTGCGCGCCGCCAGTTTCCAGACCCAGAACCGGCCCCACCTGGCTTGCCTCTGCAAGCAGCGACTCAACCTTGAACGATGCGTGAGATGTCATTGAAAATCACGAACGCCATCAACATCACCAGCAGAAACAATCCGACCTGCTGGGCGATCTCGCGATGGCGCACCTGCAAGGGACGCCCGCGCACCGCCTCGATCACGAAGAATAGCAGATGGCCGCCGTCGAGCATCGGCACCGGCAAAAGGTTGATGATCCCCAGCTCTAGGCTGAGCATCACGGTAAACATCGCCACGCTGGCGAACCCCTGGCGGGCTTCATGGCCGGCCATCTTGGCAATCATGATAGGGCCGCCCAGGGCTTGGCGAACCGGGGTGCTACCAGCAAAAATCTTGCCGATCCCGACCACCAACATCGCGCTCATTTGCGCGCTTTGAATAACTGCGTTGTAGACCGCTCGCAGTGGACCATCGCGATGGATGGTGAAATCACCGCGTGGCAAGACTCCGATTACCCACTGTGGCGCACTATCGCCAAAGGGTGTCTTTTCACTCTGGCGCGCCGGCTTGAGGGTCACCCGCCGAATCGCCCCAGAGCGTTCATACTCGATCGTCAGCGCCGCCCCACCACTGTCCTTGACCCGATTGGAGAGATCTTCCCAGCTGCGGATGGGGCGGCCGTCAAGCGCCTGGATGAGATCGCCCGCGCGCAAGCCCGCGCTAGCCGCCGGTAACCCCGCCTTGACCTCACCCAAAATCGGTCGCAACCGCGGCACCCCATACATCAGAACCACCGTGAGCAGCACGGGCGCAAATACAATATTGGACAGCGGTCCCGCCAACACGATCGCAAAGCGTTTGATCAGCGTTTGGTGGGGGAAGGCCTGCTCCTCCAAGCGCCGGGTCAAAAGCGGCGGTCGATGCTGCGCCAAAGCCGCAATCGCCGCCGCGCTATCAGCGTGGCGAGAGATTTCCTCCACCAGCTCGCGCTCTTCGGGGAGCAGCGGGCGACCGAGTTTCTCGCGCTCCCAGGCTTGCGGGTCGGAGGCGTTCACAAAGCTGTGCGCCAAGTCGGCCAAGCCGTCGGTGGTGGCGTTGGGCCGCGCCGAGCTGTGCCGAGCAGCATCGGCCAGTAGATCCTGGCCTAGCTCGGTCAAGAAGGTTTGTACTTCGCTTGGGTTGAGCTCCTCGTTGATCTCCTCGCCCAGCATCCGCACGTAACCGCCCAGCGGGGTCGCCCCGATGGCATACTCGGTGCCGCCACGGCGAATGCCGGCGATCTTGGGGGGATAGCCGATCGAAAAGCGTAGAACCCTGACTCCGGCCCATTTAGCGACCACGAAGTGGCCGGCCTCATGGACCAGGATAAGAACTCCCAAAATCACCACCGCGGCGATAACCGAGGTCAGCATCCAAACCTCAATGGAGCGCGCACGCGCTCAGCGAACCGTATAATAGGTAAACAACGCCGCCAGCATCAGACTGTCGGCGCGATCCAGCAGCCCCCCATGGCCGGGGAACAGCCGCCCCGAGTCTTTGGCTCCTCGCAACCGCTTGAGGGCCGACTCGGCCAAGTCTCCGGCCTGGCTGACAGCGCTTATCGCAAGCGCCAATCCCGCCGTCCGCCACCATGGCTCCCAGCCTACACCAAAAACCTGACTTAACACCAAACCAGCCAGCAGACCCCCGGTCAAACCACCCAACGCGCCTTCGAGCGTTTTGCCAGGACTTACCCGCGCCAGCAATTTGCGCCGGCCCCAGCGGCTGCCCGCGGCGTAGGCCGCCGAGTCGGTGGCCACCACGATTGCTACCATCAACAACAGCCAGCGCCAGCCCTGAGGCCGATTACGCACCAGCGCGAGGTAGGGCAAGGCGATTGCGACATACAGGCTGCCCAGGACCACGACTAGCTTTTGCGGCCGACGGCCTCCCCACTCAACCATCGCGACCATCACGCCCCCCGCCACAGCCGCAAGCCAAGCCAAGGGCCAGCAAAGCGTCCCGCCACCAATCAGCAAGGCGGCCATGGCCACCAGCGTCGTGATGGCCACTGATATCCTGACCGACACTGCCGGCCGTACACCCATCGCCAGCACCTCATGCACGCCCCACATCGTCGCCAAGGCGGCCAGCGCGCTGAAGATTGGCGCGGGTACCAGCCAGATCAACAGGACAAACAGCGGCAGCGCGACCGCTGCGGTGGCGATCCTAGTTAGCGGCACGCAAAGGCTGTCCGGCCGATGGTTCGATCGCTCCAAAGCGCCGCTCGCGACGCTGGTAGGCGCGCAAAGCGAGAAGAAAATCCCGGGCACGAAAGTCGGGCCATAAAGTATCGGTAAAGTAGAGCTCAGTGTAGGAGAGTTGATAGAGGAAAAAATTGGATAAGCGCAGTTCGCCCGAGGTCCGGATCAGCAGATCGGGGTCGGGCAAGCCGGCGGTATCAAGCTGATTGGCCACCATCCGCTCGTCAATTTCATCCACCCGCAGACGCCCTTCGGCGACCGCGGTAGCCAGTTGGCGGGCCGCGCGCACGACATCCTGCTGGCCGCTGTATGACAAGGCCAGGGCCAGGGTCATCGAGCGATTGCCGGCGGTGTATTCGATCGTCTGGGCGAGGGCCTGATGGACCGCCGAGGGGAGCCGCGAGCAATCCCCCAGCGCGATTAGGCGGATGTCGCGCTTGGTTAGGCGCTTGGTCTCGGTGACCAGGTAGCGATGCAGGAGCTGCATCAAGAAGCGCACCTCGGTGCCGGGCCGGTGCCAATTCTCATTGGAGAAGGCGAACAAGGTCAGGAACTGGATACCCAGCTCGCGCGCGGCATCGATAATGGCGCGCACCGAGTCCTTGCCACGCCGATGGCCTTCCAGGCGCGGCAGGCCGCGCTGGGTGGCCCAGCGACCATTGCCATCCATTACGATCGCGACATGGCGGGGAAGGCGCGCGGCGTCCAACACCAAGTCGGGAAACTCACTCAGCGGCAATTCCGACAATTTCGCCCCGCTCCAGCTCTACCCGAGGCTGAAACCTCCATGAGCCCTCAAACCTCCATGACCTCGGCCTCTTTGGCGGCCAACACCTGATCGAGCTTTTCGATAAATTCGCCGGTGTACTGCTGGACCTTGGCCTCGGCGCTACGCAAATCATCGTCGGTGATCTGCTTTTCCTTATGCAGATCCTTGAGCAGATCGTTGGCGTCGCGCCGATGGTTACGAATAGAAACTCGATACGCCTCGGCGATCTTGTGGATATGGCGGGCGGTCTCGCGCCGGCTCTGCTCGGTTTGCGGCGGAATCGGGATGCGAATCAACTTGCCGTCGTTTTGTGGCACCAGACCCAGCTCGCTGGCCTGCTGGATCGCCTTTTCAATCTCATGCATCGCGCTCCGATCATAGGGCGTCACTACCAGCAGTCGGGCCTCGGGCGCGGCCAGTGCGGCCAATTGGCGCAGTTGCACCTTGGCCCCGTGGTAATTGACCAGCAACCCTTCCAGCAGCGCCGTAGAGGCCCGCCCGGTACGCACCCGCGACAGCTCATGGCGGAAGGCGGCCACTGCCGCTTCCATGTCTTTGTGGGCTTGCGCTAGCACTTCATCCTTCATGGCTTGGCTCTCGGCTGGGTTCCTAAGCTTAGCTCTCGCTGACCAAGGTTCCGATCTGCTCGCCCATCACCGCCCGTTTAATATTACCGCCTTTGCGCAAATTGAAAACCAGCACCGGCAGATTGTTGTCGCGACACATCGAGATGGCTGTGGAATCCATCACCTTGAGGTTGCGACTCAGGATATCGAGATAAGTTAGATGGTCGAAGCGCTGGGCCGCGTGGTCCAGCATCGGGTCACGGTCGTACACCCCATCGACGTGATGGCTAGCTTTGAGCAGGATCTGGGCCCCCACTTCCAGCGCCCGCAGACTGGCTGCGCTATCGGTGGTGAAATAGGGATTACCGGTGCCGGCCGCGAAAATCACCACGCGCCCCTTCTCCAGATGGCGGATGGCGCGGCGGCGGATGTAGGGCTCGCAGACCGCCTGAATGTTAATCGCCGACATCACCCGGGTGGTAGCAGCGCAGCGCTCCAAGGCGTCCTGCAGAGCCAAGGCGTTGATCACGGTGGCCAACATTCCCATGTGGTCGGCAGTGGTGCGATCCATCCCGCGCGCCTGGTATTCACTGCCGCGCAGCAAATTGCCGGCGCCGATCACCACCGTCAACTGAACCCCCAAGGCGACAACTTCCTTGAGTTCCGCCGCCACTCGCGCCAGCATCTGGTGATCGATTCCGCCGCCGGCGGCAGTGGCCAGCGCTTCGCCCGACAGCTTGAGCAAGACCCGCGCATAGCGCGGTTGCCCCCCAGGCGCAGCACCGAGCGGGGGCGGGCCCGGACTAGGCCGTTCCGGCGCCATCCGAACCCTCGCTGGCAGTCTCGCCCAGTTGGAAGCGGATGAACCGGCGCACCTCGATCTTCTCCCCTACCGTAGCCGAATACTCGGCGATCAGTTCGGACACCGTACGGGCCGGATCGCGCATGTAGCCCTGCTCCAGGAGGCAGACTTCACGGTAGAATTTTTCCAGCTTGCCTTCCACGATTTTGTCCACCACAGGCGCCGGCTTGCCGGCCGATTGGGCGGCGTAGATCTGCCGCTCCTGCTCGATCACGCTGGGGGGAATTTCCTCACGCCGCACCGCGCGCGGGTTGGTGGCCGCCACCTGCATGGCCAGTTCCTTGACCAAATTCTGAAATTCCGGGGTCTTAGCCACAAAATCGGTTTCGCAATTGACTTCCAGCAGCACCCCCAGCTTGCCGCCGGTATGGATATAGGCGCCAATCGTACCATCGGAGGCCACTCGGCCGGCACGCTTGGCCGCGCCCGCGATCCCCTTTTCCCGCAGCCACACCACCGCCTGCTCAAGCTGGCCCGAGCATTCGGCCAGGGCGCGCTTGCAATCCATCACCCCGGCACCCGTCTTCTCCCGCAATTGCTTGACAACCGCGGCGTTTACTTCGGCCATTAGCTTCCTCTTACTCGGCGCTCAGACGATTTGGGGCGCTTCAGGCTCGGGCGCCACCGCGCCACTGTCTCCACCGCTCAGATCGGCTTGCCCCTTCTGCCGTTCTTCCTGGAGCTGGCGTCCTTCCAAAACCGCATCCGCCATCGCCGCCGTAAATAGTTTGATGGCGCGGATGGCGTCGTCGTTGCCCGGCACCCGGTAGGCGATCAGATCGGGATCGCAATTGGTGTCCACCACCGCCACTACCGGAATACTGAGTCGGTTAGCTTCGGCTACCGCAATCTCTTCCTTCTTGGTGTCGATGACGACCAGCGCGTCGGGCAGCCGGCGCATATTCTTGATCCCGCCCAGGGTCGCCATCAGCTTAGTATGCTCACGCCCCAGGTCGCTCATCTCTTTTTTAGTCAAGGCGTTGATCATCGCGGGATCGACCATGTGCTCCTCGACCTTCTTGAGCCGTTCGATAGAAGCGCGGATGGTCTGAAAGTTAGTCAACATCCCGCCCAACCAGCGGTTGTTGACATAAAACATGCCGGCTCGTTCCGCCTCTTCGCGGATGATGTCCTGGGCTTGCTTCTTGGTACCCACGAACAGCACGCTGCCGCCCGCCGCCGCCAGATCGCGCACGAAGTCGTAGGCGGCCCGAAACATCCGCACGGTCTGCTGCAAGTCGATGATATGGATGCCGTTGCGGGCGCCGAAGATGTAGGGTTTCATCTTCGGATTCCAGCGGCTGGTCTGGTGGCCAAAATGGACCCCGGCCTCCAGAAGCTGTTTCATGCTGATTTCAGTCATAACCTGCTCTTTTCCTTGTCGCTCGCCATCCTTGAGTTTTTAGCAAAGCCCGCGCAGCCGGCAAAGCGCGCCGTTTGGCCCGCCGTTGCTGGCATGCCGCCGCCGCACCCAGCGCAAGCTAGTTGTTCATCGATTCCAGGAACTCATCGTTGGTCTTGGTCCCCTGCATCTTGTCCAGCAGGAACTCCATCGCTTCCACCGCATTGAGCTGCGAGAGCAGCTTGCGCAAAATCCAGATCCGGTTGAGCGTGCTGCGCGGCAACAGCAGCTCTTCCTTGCGCGTCGTCGAGCGCTGAATGTCGATGGTCGGGAAGATACGCTTTTCCAACAGCCGGCGGTCCAGCGCCACCTGCTGGTTGCCGGTGCCCTTGAACTCCTCGAAAATCACTTCGTCCATCCGGCTGCCGGTATCCACCAGGGCGGTGGCGATGATGGTCAGGCTGCCGCCGTCCTCGGTGTTGCGCGCCGCGCCGAAGAACTTCTTGGGTTTGTGCAAAGCGTTGGAGTCAACCCCGCCCGACAGTATCTTGCCCGAGGGCGGGACCACGGTATTGTAGGCTCGCGCCAAGCGCGTGATCGAATCCAGCAAAATCACCACATCGCGCCCGTGTTCGACTAAACGCTTGGCCTTCTCGATCACCATCTCGGCAACCTGCACGTGACGGGTGGCCGGTTCGTCGAAGGTCGAGCTTACCACCTCGCCTTTAACCGAACGCAGCATGTCGGTGACTTCTTCGGGCCGCTCATCGACCAGCAACACGATCAGGACGACTTCAGGATGGTTGTGGGCGATCGCGCGCGCCATCGCCTGCAGCATCATGGTTTTGCCGGTGAAGGGAGCAGCTACAATTAGGCCCCGCTGGCCTTTACCAATGGGCGCCACCAAATCGATAATTCGGGTGGTGTAATCCTCGTGATCGAATTCCAGCTTGATCCGCTCCTGCGGATAGAGCGGGGTGAGGTTGTCAAAGAGGATTTTGTCGCGGGCCCGGTCGGGCTCCTCGAAATTGATGGATTCGACCTTGAGCAGGGCGAAATAGCGTTCCCCCTCCTTGGGCGGCCGGATCAGGCCGGAGACGATATCGCCGGTGCGCAGGTTGAACTTGCGAATCTGGCTGGGTGAGATGTAAATGTCGTCGGGACCGGGCAGATAGTTGTAGTCGGGTGCGCGCAGAAACCCAAAGCCATCAGGCAGGATCTCCAGCACCCCCTCTCCCAAGATGGAGCCGTTTTTGGCGGCCTGCGCCTGCAGGATCGAGAAAATCATCTCCTGCTTACGCATGTTGGCCGCGCCGTCGATATCGTAATCGCGCGCAACCTGAGCCAACTCGGTAATCTTGGCGCTCTTGAGCGCCTTTAGGTTTAGCACCCCCACTTCGTTGACCACGGCCTGCGGTCCGCCGCCGT
>DATGLK010000079.1 GCA_035294265.1 Candidatus Binataceae bacterium | reverse complement strand
AGGCAGATCAGGGCGAGGTGGGCCAGCAGGGACTTGACCCGCGTCATTGGCCCCCGCCTGCACGACGCGGGCTGGAAATGGACTCAGGGTTTTTGCTTGACACAACGAAGGTTATCTTAACGGCTTGCCCCCGGGGCTGGCTATCGCACTGCTCCCGATTGGGTCAGGATACGGCCCACGGGGCTGCTTAAAGGAGTTGAGATGGTCACCTGGAGTCCGCTGATTGGTTTGGCAGTAAGTGCTTCGACCGCGACCACCGACGCGGCTTACGTCCTCTACAATGCCGCCATCGTTTCGCGGCGACGAGTCGCGGCGGCGACCTTGAGCAGCGTGTGGTACCTGCTGGCGGCCTTCGCTGTTATCAGTTACACCAGCAATCCGATCTACGTCCTGTTTGCCGCCGCCGGCTCCTGGGCGGGCGCCTTCGGCGCCGTGAGTTGGCTGGGCCATCGGGACCAGCGCAACGTCAAGCCGATTCGCTGAATCCAAAGAGCCGGCGGGTAGCCCGGCGCGCCGCCCGCAAAAGGCCTCTGTCAGCCCAGAAAATCGATCACAGCGCGCGAAAATTCCGCGGGTTTTTGCTGCTGGATGAAATGGCCGCAATCGTCGATATAATGGACCTTGGAATTGGCGACAAGCTTGTGCTTTTCTTCAGCCATCGCGACGTCGTTGACCTCGTCGTTGCGTCCCCACACGATCAGCATCGGTGCCGTGATATAGGGCAGCCGGCGGGCCAGATGGTAACGCTGGCGGGTTGCCGGGTCGGTCATGTGGCGCATCACTTTACCAAAGGCAGAGGCGACTTCCGGGCGCGACAGATGGGTGACGTACTCTTCCACCAACGGTGCCGCCTGCTCGCCCAGGCTCTTGAGTTTGGCGCTCGCCTGCTTGCGAATCTCTTCGCTGCTGGGAGGCTGAAAATTAACCATATTGGTGAGTGCTCGGGTGGCCATTCCACCGCCGGCCGAATCCACTAGCTTGTCGACTCGCTGCGGGCTTTCGTAGGCCAGCAGATCCGCCAACCATCCACCCATCGAATGGCCCACGATGTGGCTTTTCTTAAGCCCCATCACGTCCTGGAACTCGCGGATGAAATCGACCAGGTAGGCGAAGGAAAATTCCCGGTCCAGCGGATCACCCAAACCCCAGTTGAGGCAATCCACCGCCAGGCAGCGATAACGCTCGGCCAGCGCCGGCAGCACCGGGAGCCAGTTGTCGGCGTTAGCCAGATAGCCGGCGCCATGGATCAGGATGACAGGCGCGCCGCTGCCGGCCTCGATGTAACGGGTACGGCCGTGGCTTAAGTTAGCGTATTCATATTTGAGATTGGGCACGACGATTCTCCTGTGCGAACTGCTGAGGTCAGATCTAAGCTGCCTTGGCAGCGGCCGTCAACGGCGTCTGCGTTTGGGTGGGCGCAGCTTTGGTCCGCCCGGCCCCGACAATGAGCAAAACGGGCACGCCTTTTTCGGGCGTATAAAGTATTTCACCCGTCCTTGGCCCTGATAGATGCCACTCTAGAAACGCTGTCTTAGTCCGGGGAAGTCGAAGGGCAATTTAGAGAAATTTCCAGCCGACGATGGCTCCGGTTGCGATTAGCGCAACGGCAATTAGATAGGATTCGATCATCGCTGGCGTGGCATCATGCGGGTCGTTATCCACTGCGCCGAGGGAACGGCGCGGTCGCCACTCCGCCCAGGCAGTGTTGGGCGGTTAATTGACGCCCTCGCTTTGGCCCGCGATGGTGAAATCGGGCCCGGCATCGACCGGCGTCAGCAAGTCGTCCATCGAGGAGGTGTAAGAGGCGGCGGCCACATTATCGTCGTCATCCACCACCAGTGGGGTGGTATAGTCGACTTGCTGCTGGCTGGCCATCGTTGGCCCTTGCGAATTGAGCGACAACCCGCTCAGGCCGGTCAGGCGGCCGCAAAAGAAGGCTCCAATTACCAGTGCCGCGGCCAGCGACCAGCGCCACAACGGCATGATGGCGGTAGCATGCTCGAGCGGTAGCGCCGGAGGCCGTTGGAGCGCGCTCACGATGTTGCTCAGGTCTTCTTCCAAGCGCCGGTAACGACGGGCGCAAGTCAGGCAGCCTCCCAGATGGGCGCGCTGGGCGGGCTTGCCTTCGCCAGTGTGAATTTCCAATAAAGACTGATCGTCGAGACAGTGGTTCATTTTTGCTCCAGCGCCTGGCGCAGATGCCTGACTGCACGAAAGAGATGAGTTTTGACGCTGCCCGCACTGATTCCCAAAGATATCCCAGTCTCCTCGGTTGACCATCCCTCCATACAGCGTAAGACGAAAACTTCTCGCTGTTTGGTCCGCAATTTTGCCAAACTGGCCCAGATTCGCACCCGTTGTTCACGGTCGGAGGCCTGATCCTCGGTTGACCACAGGCTACGTTCGGCCTCCAAATCGGTAATTTCGACGTTGCGGTTGCGCCGCTTCCACCAAGCCGAACGTTGACGGTCGCGGCAGGCATTGACCGCCACTCGCACCAGCCACGCTTCCCACACATCGGGAATGCGCTGGGTGCGCAACTGCTCGAAGGCGCGCAGAAAAACCTCCTGGGCCACGTCCTGAGCTTCTTCGCTGTCGCGCAGCAGCAAGCGGCACAGGCCAACTACCCGAGCCTGATAGGCGCGATGAAGCCGCTCGTACTCGCTCCATACCTGACTTTTGGCCGATGTCTCTTCGTGCCGATCAGACGACATACTGCTTAGACGCAGTGCGCTGGAATTCGGTTGACAGCCGTAGCGCCAGTTTTTATGACGCGCGCTCGGGTGGGGGGGTTAATGACCATGGAAGGGACCAAAAGGCGCGTGGCCGCGCTGGCGGCTGGTCTGCTGCAGTTCATCGGTGACCACTCGCTCGCCTACATGCAGGGTGCTGTCGAGCACCGCAACCTGGGTACCGTCATCCAGTCCGCGCCGAATATGGACTGGAGTCAGACGTGTCCCCTGTTTGACCCACACTATCGCTTGGCTGGAGTCGATATCGCTGTCTTGCGCGTCTGCGGCGTTATTGGCGGTATTAAGGAAGCCTTGGGGTGAAAAGCGCAAGGCCTGCAGGGGCACGCGTAGAACCCCATCGATCCGGTCGATGACAATAGTGACGTTGGCGGTCATGCCCGGCTTGAGCAGCATCTCGGGGTTGGAAACGTCGACTACCACATCGTAAGTAACGACGTTTTGCACGGTAATCGGGGCTTGCCGCACTTGAGCGACCGTTCCGTGAAACGTCCGCCCCGGGTACGCATCAACCGTGAAAAAGGCGGCCTGACCCTTGCGCACCCCGCCGACGTCCGATTCGCTCAGGCTGGTATCGACCTGCATCTTGGTCAGGTCCTTGGCAACCAGAAACAATACCGGAGTTTGGAAACTGGCAGCCACGGTTTGTCCCATGTCGATATTGCGCGAAACCACGGTACCGTCAACCGGCGAAACGATATTGGTGTAACTCAGGTTAAGCTCTGCTTGGCGTAAATTAGCCTCTTGCTGCTGGACTGCAGCCTTGGAAAGGGCAACTTGAGCACGCGCCTGATTATAGGTGTTTACTTGGCTGTCGAACTGATCGGTGGAGATCACCTTCTCCTTCAACATTTCCTGGTCGCGGACATAGGTTAGGGCCTGATAAGCCAGATTGGCCTGGTCCTTTTCCAGTTGCGCCTTGGCGTTGGCCAGCGCGGCCTTGGACAGAGCAACCTGCGCGGCGAAGGGACGCGGGTCGATCTTGGCCATCAATTGATTGGCTTTGACCGCCGAATTGAAGTCCACGTAGAGCTGCACCACTTTTCCCGAAACATAAGTACCAACTTGAACCGTGGTGACCGGATTGACGGTGCCGGTAGCGGTGACGCTTTTTATCACCGCACCGCGGCTGACCATCGCGGTAACGTAGCGCGCGGGGAGGGGACGCTGATGCCAGTATAATGCACCGATTATCGCCAGCACGACCGGGGCGATAAGCCAGCGGGTTAGCGATGCCGTGCGTTTGCGCAAACTATTTCGGCGTCCATCGGCGCGCTGGAATTCCACACTATCTCTAGCATATCGGCGATCCGATACCATGCCACTGGTCGTGTTCCAAATAGACGTTGGCGGGGCGGCTGGAGTTGACGTCCGCTCACCAGTTACAGGTTCCTGTGCGGCAGAACTCCAGCGAATCCACTGTGCGCAGGCGCCAAGTCCCTACCCTGCCAAAGGCGAGGGTTTTTAAGGAGGTGGCCTTTTTGGGTATACTAGCGCCCGGCGTTTAGCTGGCCGGCAATGTGGTCCGTGGTGGCCACTTTTCCGAGGGGCTGAATAGGTATGATAAACAGCGCAGGGGCTGATTCCACGCAAGAATCACAGGAATTAACCAATAGCGAGCGGCTGGCGCGTTTGTCGGCACGTGCGCGCGAGTTGATTCCAGTGCTGCGCGAGCGAGCGCCGCGCGCCGAACAGATACGCCAGGTCCCGGAGGAAACTATCCGCGACTTCATCGAAGCCGGCTTCTTCAAAATTCTTCTGCCCCGGCGCTATGGCGGCTTCGAGCTAGATTTTGGTACCGCCCAGATCCAGATCGCGGGAGAATTGGGACGCGGCTGCGGCTCCAGCGCCTGGGTTTGCACCGTGCTCGCGGTCCAGGGCTTTCTGAGCGCCATGTTCTCGCGCCAAGCTCAGGATGAGGTCTTCGAGTCGCCCGACAACTTGGTCTGCTGCTCCTATCGCGGCGAGCGGAGTCAGATCGAACCGGTGCCTGGGGGGTATCGCATCAGTGGCCATTGGAAGTTCGCCAGCGGGGTGGATGCCTCGCAATGGGCCCTGCTGGGAGGTGCAATCCGGCGCGCTACCGGACCTGAGATCGTGTGGTTTCTCGCGCCCGCGCGCGATTACGAGGTGCGTGACGAATGGTTTACCACCGGGCTTAGGGCGACCGGCAGCAAGGATATAATCATGAACGGGCGTTTCGTGCCCGAGCATCGGGTCACGCCCTTGCGCCTATTGGCCGAGGGAAAGGGGCCGGGCGCGGCAGTCAATCCCTGTCATATCTATCGGCTGCCGGTCCTGGGCACGATCGCGATGAACCTGAGCACAGCGGCGTTAGGAATCGCGCAAGGGGCGGTGGACGTGTATTGCGCGCAGGCGCGCGCGCAAAAGCCGGGTCTTGGGGGCGTGCGGCGGGCCGATATCGAAGCCAACCAGTTGCAGATCGCCGAGGCTGCGGCCTCGGTGGATTGCGGACGTGCCTTGCTCCGGGCCGACGCGGCGCAAATGAATGATACCTTGCGCACGGGCGCAGCGCTCAGCGCTGAGCAGCGCAGCCGCTTCCGGCGCGATGTCGCTTTTGTTGGCGCGCAATTCGTGCACGCGGTCGATATCCTGCAGAACATCAACGGGGCTCATGGGATTTTCGACGGCAATCCGATTCAGCGGGCATTCAACGACTTGGTCGCGATGCGCACCCATGCCGGTTTGCAATGGCGCCCTGGGGGGCTGAACTGGGGACGTGTCGCACTGGGCTTGGAGCCCACGCTGGAATTGTAACCTTGGCGGGCCGCGGCAAAAGGATGCAGCCGTCAAACGCGTGCCGGCCGTTGAATGGCGTGTTGCGCCTTTGGCCGGTGGGCGGGTGAAGCCGATGGAGATCTCAGCGAATAACGCCACTTCCGCTTCCAAGCAGTCAGCCCATGGCGCGCAGCTCGAAAGCCTCATCGCGCGCGCTCGCCAGTTAAGCCCCATACTGCGCCAACGTGCGCCCGCGGCCGAGGCCCTGCGTCGGCTGCCGGACGAGACTGCCCGAGATTTCAGCGAAGCCGGCTTCTTCAAGATTTTTCAGCCGGCCCGCTATGGTGGTTACGAGTTGGATTACGGGCCCACGCAATTGTCGCTTGGCAATGAATTGGGACGCGGTTGCGGCTCCAGCGCCTGGGTCTTCTCGGTGGTCGCCTGCCATTCATGGATCCTGGGTATGCTCTCCCCCGAGGTCCAGGACGAAGTCTGGGGCGAGTCGCCTGAGGCCTTGTTGGGCAGTGCGTTTGCGCCGGAGCAATGCGAGTTGAGCGTGGTGACCGGAGGCTACCGCCTGTCCGGACGCTGGCGTTTTTCCAGCGGTATCGATCTGGCGCAATGGGTGATTTTGGGGGCGCCGATGGCGCATGGCACTCCTCCCGACGCGCTGTGGTGCGTCCTGCCGCGCTCGGACTATGAGATCGTCGATACTTGGCACGCCAGTGGCCTGCGCGCCACCGGCAGCAACGACGTAAGCGTCAGCGATGCCTTTGTCCCAGCCCATCGCACCGCGCTCTTGAGCGCGCTGGCCGCCGGCCGCGGTCCAGGTACGGCAATCAATGACTGCCATATTTACCGCCTACCCTTGTGGCACGTGTTTTCCTACAACTTGATCGCGCCCGCCTTCGGGATTGCGCGCGGCGCGCTTGAAGACCTGACTGCGCGGGCGCGCCGCCAACCACCCTCCCAACTCGGACGTGCCCGACTCGTCGATAGCGAGGTCGTGCAACTCCAGATTGCCGAGGCTGCGGCGCTTATCGACAGTGCTGAAGCCCTGGTTACGAGCAACGCCCTTGAATTCAACGATCGAGCTCGCCGGGGTGATACGCTTGAAGCCGAGATGAGCGCGCGAATTCGGCGCGATGTAGCCTTCGCCGGCTTGGCCTGCATGCGGGCGGTCGATCTGATCAACTACCTTAACGGAGCTCACGGCTTGACCGACACCAACGTCGTTCAGCGGGCCTTCCGCGACATTCACGCGATTAATACCCATTTTGGGATGCAATGGCGTACCGGCGCGTTGGAGTTTGGCCGGCGCGCGCTGGGTGCTACGTCGGCCCGCTAGCTCGCTCTTGCAAGGAATTTCTCCGCTATGCTCGCGCAGGGTCATGACCCCTAGGCTGAGCTGGCTGAGACGTCAGCGGGTTAAAAATCCAGACTCCCAATTTCTCCTGCTTGCTGCAGCCCTAACATTTCGGTTCCCGCCATCAGCCGCGGTCGGCTCGCAGCTTGATCCGTACAGGGCTTACTTGATTTCGGGTTTTTTGAATGTTATCCATGGCTGCGGCTATCTGTTGCGAAATATGACGGGCCTAAGGTCGCAGCGGGCTTGGAACCGCGGTTCCAGCAAAATTAGGCCCAATGCTGCGGGGATATCCGCCCAAGGGTCAGGGCGGACGCGTGTCTGCCATCTTCAAACGAAATGTTACATAGCGATATGCCGGTAGTGATCAGGCGACCAGGCCTTGGACTGGTTGTGGTGGTGGGTCTTGGTCTGCTGGGTTGGTGGTTCGCCATGGCCGGCGCGGTCCGAGCCCAAACCGCCGCTGATATGCAGCAGGCGTGCGCTCAGATCGCAGCGGAGCACCTAGCCCCTTATCAAATCCAAGAGATGGGACCTGCGCTGGGCTTGACCGTCGACCAGCTCAACGAGCTCCTGCAATGCGTGGGAGGGGAGCCTCTTCCGACCCCTACCCCACTGGGCCAGGGCGAATTCAGCGCCCCATCGCCGACTCCGGCTCCCAACATGATGAGCGGTTATGGGAACAGCGGGAACGGTTTTACTGGGTCAGCCAACGGCGGGCCCGGTGCAGGCAACTGGGCTAACGGCATGCCTGCAGTGGGGATGCCAGCTGCGGTGCCGGTGATGCCGGGAGGG
>DATGLK010000078.1 GCA_035294265.1 Candidatus Binataceae bacterium | reverse complement strand
CCCTCCCGGCATCACCGGCACCGCAGCTGGCATCCCCACTGCAGGCATGCCGTTAGCCCAGTTGCCTGCACCGGGCCCGCCGTTGGCTGACCCAGTAAAACCGTTCCCGCTGTTCCCATAACCGCTCATCATGTTGGGAGCGGGAGTCGGCGATGGGGCGCTGAATTCGCCCTGGCCCAGTGGGGTGGGGGTCGGAAGAGGTTCCCCTCCCACGCATTGCAGGAGCTCGTTGAGCTGGTCGACGGTCAAGCCGAGGGAAGATCCCATGCGCAGGACCTGGTACGGGGTTAGACGCTGGGCCGCGATCTGCGCGCAGGCCTGATCCAAGTTCGCAGCGGTCTGCGCCTGGGCGACGGCCCGCGCGGCCCAGGCGGCGATTAGTGCCGCGAAGCAACAGCATCCAATGAGCAGGGCGAAAGGCGGCCTTCGCGTCTTCCGGCGACAACGCGCCTCGCCAGCCGAGATTGCGTCGCTGCGCTGCGGCGGCCGCAGCCAGCCAGGCACTAGTCGTGCGGGCGGCCGCAACTGGGCCTGCTCTGAAAAGATTTGAGCGGCGAGGGCGCGGGGACGGAGCGCCGGCCCAGCCAAGCCGAGCCGGTGGAGCTCGCGAACCAAAGCGAGAGGCCCTCCCAAGGCATGCCAGGCCAGTGTTAACACCTCAAGGCGACAGCGGTCAAGGGGAAGCCAGCCCGCACGCAGCAGGGGCCACAGACTACGGGCGCCAGCGGTTGCCTTCGCCGCCATCCGCAGGCTAGCGTAGCCGAAGCCGCGCTTGCCCGGGGGGCGGCCGGCAGGTTACAGCACGCCCAGCGTCGTCGCCTCCGGCGCCCGGGCCTTAGGCGCTGTGGCCCCAAGCAATATGAGAAGGGTTTCCAGGTTCCTCCTTACCGCGGGAATTGCGGTCACTCCTGTCTGGCGTACTGTCGCTATAGCGAAGCCCGCGGACGTCTTCTTCGCGCTCGCCATAGCCGCCTGGCTGCTCAGCATCTTCGGCTCTGGCAGGCCGATCCGAGCTCCCAGGCCCGTACGCCGCTGCCTGGGCTGGGGCGCGGCCACTTTCGCCCTTGTGGTCTTCGCGACGCTTCGATCCTCGGCCACTGCGGACATTCCACTCAGCTTGCGCTCGGCCGGCATGGCTGCGAGGTTCGCGATGGGCCTCGTGATCTTTCTGATGACCTACGACCTGCTGGCGGGCAGGCCCAAGTCCATGGGGCGGACCGTCGCCGCCTTTAGCACGTGCGTCCTTTACCTGCCTCTGCTGGCTGTTCCGGGCATTGCAGATGGTCTTTGGGATCCGAACGGCTCTGGCCGCTTCGTCGGGCTGGGAGACGACCAGCCGAACAGCATGGCGCGGCTCTTCCAGACGGCGGCGCTCCTGGCCTTCGCGCTCGCCGTCTCGGGCCGCCCCGGATTCTTAAGAAGGGCTTTCTGGGCGGCCGTCAGCCTGGCCGCGTGCCTAATGCTGGTAGAGACGCAGTCACGCGGATGCGAGATTGGCACGTTATTGCCGCTCGTCTACTACGCCCTGGCGCCGCCGAGGGGGGCACTGCGCCGGAGCACACGGCGGCGGTTCCGCGCCAGGATCGCCGCAGCCGCCGTCCTTGGCGCCGCTGTCCTTGCGGTCGCCCTTTCGACGACCCTCCAGGCCACACTCTACGAGCGCTGGCTCCCGCCGGCGGTCAGGAAGCTGGGCATCCAAATCAGCCCCTACGACCTAGTGCTGCTCAATACGCAGATTGGCTCTCGGGCGGTGGACATGCGGTATTTTTTGCCAGTGGCCGAGCGGCACCCCTGGGGGGTCGGCCTAGGGCTGGAAGATAAATACCTCGCGCCGGTCTGGCCGGAAGGCGACGGCCCGAATTCGGCGCTCGACCTACCGCTCTACGGCGGAGTTGGCGCCGTTCTCACCTTTTTGATCCTCGTAGCGACCGCGGCCCGCTACCTCTGGCGAATCTGCGGCCGGGCACCCCGCGGCGGGCCGTCCCTCGGCTACGCTCAAGCGGCCTCGCTCGCTCTTGCAGGCCGTTTAATTGCGTGGCCGATGATGGGCACGCCGATCGGCGACGCGACCGTCTGGGCGTTGGCCGGTATGGCCCTCGCCGCGGCGTCGACCGTGGAGGGGACGGCCCGAGCGGCGAAGCCGCGCGCCCGCAGACTGATGCGCCGGCCTGGGGAGTCGCCGGTGGCCCCGCCCGGATCCGGCGAGCCCGAGCAGTAACGCGCACCCCGGCGGCCCCGGTTACGGCTCCGGCTAGAGTGATCCTCCAGGCGCTTGCTCACGCGCAGTGAGGGGGCGCGCCTCGCCGGGCCGCCGAGCGCTCTCCGGGCCTCGGAGACGTCGCTGTCCCCTAGACGCCCGAAAGTGGGCGCGCTCGCCTTGACGCGCTTGCTGACGCGTCCGCGCGCCGGCAAGCGCATTTTCTTACACCCGTCCGCCGGTCCTTTTGCCCTAATGTTCCCGGGCCGGAAGCTCGGCCCGGAGGGGTGAAAGTGACCAACCGATGTCGTGTCGTTGCGTCGATCGTGCTGCTGATAATGGGCTCCGGGTGCAGCTCCGGCGGCCCGGCAAATGGCGTCCCGTCTGGGGCGACGATCACGGGACCAGCGCTTCCGACGGTCTCGGCCTCCCCGTCGGCATCGCCTAGCGCGGCAGCGTCACGGTCGGCGCCCACGCCGACTCCAACGGCCACGTCCACACCCGTCGCGGGCCTTCTTCCGCCCGTGAGTCCGGCATACTACGCAGCTGCCCGGTTCCTGGACCAAGCAACCTGGGGGGCGAGGCAAGCCGACGCCGCCAGCCTGGAGAGCGTTGGCATTGCCAAGTGGCTCACAACCCAATTCGCGCTCCCGCCGTCCGCACTGCAGCCGGTTCCTGCTGGATACATCGGAGCGCAATGGACGCCCGACAACCTGGTCTACAACGCGCTTACCGGACCAGACCAGCTCCGCCAGCGCATCGCCTTCGCGTTAAGTACGATCCTGACGGTCTCCTGTCTCCAGCCGCTGCCCAACTGCAGCGAGATGCCCAATTACTGGGGCGTTCTGGAGAGGGACGCGTTCGCTAACTACCTGACAATCCTACATGATATCACGCTGAACCCCCAGATGGGCGAGTTCCTGGACCTCCTGAATAATTCGGAATCAACCAGCGGAGCTAGCCCGAACGAGAACTACGCGCGCGAGCTGCTTCAGTTGATGACCATCGGCACAGTCCTGCTGAACCAAGACGGCAGCCCCGTGCTCGACAGCAACGGCCGGCCCGTTGCCGCTTATACGGATTCAGACGTACGCGCGCTGGCCCGGGTGTTCACCGGTTGGACCTACGCCGCGGCCGATCCGCTGTCGAGCCCACTCGTAGCAAACGAGCAAGCGCACGACACCGGAGCCAAGACGGTCCTCGGATCTCCGCTGGCGCCGGGCCAAACGGCCGAGCAGGATTTGGACCAGGCCCTTCAAGTAATATTCGATAACCAAAACGTCGGGCCATTCCTAGCGCTTCGCCTGATTCAGCACTTCGTGAAAAGCGACCCGACCCCCTCCTACATCGACCGGGTAGCCTCGGTGTTCGCGAACGACGGAACGGGGACCCGGGGCAATATGAAAGCGGTCGTAGCCGCCGTCCTCACGGACCCCGAGGCACGCGCCGGCGACGACCCGGCCCTCGCCTCAGCAAATGACGGCCATCTCCGGGAGCCCATGCTCTATATGACGGCCGTACTACGCGCCCTTGGCGCTGTGATGGACCCGGACTTCACGCAGGTCCAGCCGGCCGGCGGAATACAAACGATGGGGGAGAGGGTGGATCTTCCCCCCAGCGTGTTCAGCTTCTACAGTCCGTTCTACTCACTGTCCGACGGCAAGATCCCGGCTCCGGAATTCCAGCTGCTGACCTCCAGCAACGCCGTAGCCCAGGCCAGCGTGATCTGGTCCCTTCTTCTAAACAACGGGGTGAATCCGCCTTTCACGATTCCCATGGGGCCATTCGTTTCGGCAGCCACGAATCCCGTTAACCTTCTGGCAACCGTCGACCTCCTGTTCACACGGGGCGCGATGCCCGTGGAGATGCAGCGGTCGATCCTAGGCGCGATAGACGCAACGAGCGATCCCGTTCAGCGAGCCCAGACGGCGCTATTCCTGGTCGCCACGTCGGGGCTGTTTCGCGTTATTCGGTGAGGCCCGCCGCCTGCCGACACGCGAGCAAGCAAAGGGGGGTAACAGCATGCGGGCATCACAGATAACGAGGCGCTCGTTCATTAGGGCTACGGCGCTGGCGGTCGCAGGGTTAGGCTGGCTGCCGCTCGACCGCTTCGCTAGCAGGGCAGACGCTCAGAGTTCCCCTCCATACCAGGCGCTCGTCTGCGTGTTTTTGCTTGGCGGCAACGACGCGAACAACATGGTTGTGCCGACGGACTCCCGATATACCGCGTACGCCCGGGCCAGGCAGGGCCTAGCGATTCCGCCCACCCAGGTGCTCGCCCTTGGCGGTAGCACGCCGGGCTACGGCCTGCATCCAAGCATGCCGGAACTCCAGGCGTTGTACGACAGGGGGCTGGCGGCCATTGTCGCCAACGTCGGGACGCTCAACGCGCCCATCACCGTCGAGGAGTACCTCGCGGGCGCCGGGGTACCTCTTAGTCTGTACTCGCACGACGATCAACAGAACCAGTGGCAGAGCTCCGTCTCCGACGGGGGCCCCTTGTCCGCCTCCGGCTGGGGCGGCAGGATCGCCGACCTAAGCGCGGGCTCATCCGGGCTAACAGCGCTCTCCTTGGGCGGGAACCTGCTCTTTGTTAACGGGCAAACCACCCGGTCCGTCTCGGTCAATCCCGGCCAAATTGACTACAGTCCCGGCGGCCCCAGCGAGCCCTTTGAGGGGTTGCTGACGCAGGCCAGCCAGTACGTCCTCGTCAACGGGGCCAACAGTATCACCGCAAACGCGCTGCAAGCCCTCCGCTCACTAAGCTCCGCAACTTCGCTCGGGAAGCTAGCCACCGTGTTTCCCGCGGACTCGTATGGACTCGGCCAGAGCCTCAAATTCGTCGCGGAGGTCATTTCCAGCCGCCAGGCTCTGGGCGTTGCCAGGCAGGTGTTCATCGTGCCTCTGGCGAGCTTCGACACCCACGTGTCGCAGCTTGCCACCCAGGCGGCACTCCTGTCGGCCCTCAGCCAGGGGATCGCTGCGTTCTACCAAGCCACGGTGGAGCTGGGCCTTGAGAGCGCGGTAACCACATTCACCATGTCGGAGTTTAATCGAACATTCCAGCCGAACACGACGGCCGGTACCGACCATGCCTGGGGCACGCACCAGCTCGTGATCGGCGGATCGGTCGTTGGCGGCCTTTATGGCGACTTTCCGATTCTAGAGCTCGGCGGCCCAACTGACGTGGATCCGGACGCCCGGGGCCTGTGGCTCCCGCAATTCTCGGTCGACCAGTATGGCGCGACGCTGGCGAGATGGCTCGGGCTACAGCAAACCCAGTTGAATCAGATATTCCCGCACCTCGCTAACTTTGCCCAACAGGACATCGGCTTTATGGCGACCAGCTGACGGTCCGGCTTTGGGCGACCAGCCCCGCCCGCTTACGGTAGGTCCGGGCCTCACCCCCGGGCGCGGCTCCCGGACCGCGCGGATCGCCCGTCGCCCGGGAGCCCGCGAGGAAAATTGGTGAGCGACGAACAGCGCGCGATCGCGCGCCGCTTCGGCCACGAATACTTCGACGGCGACCGGCTTACCGGCTACGGCGGCTATCATTACCATCCGCGCTTCTGGAGCGCGACAGTGCGCCGCCTGCGCGACTATTACGGCCTTGCGCCTACCGCTGCGCTGCTCGATGTCGGATGCGCCAAGGGCTTCATGCTACGGGAGTTTAAAGGGCTGATGCCCGAGCTGACCCTGGCCGGAATCGATATCTCGAGTTATGCGATCGAGCAGGCCGATCCATCGGTTCGTTCCTGCCTTCGAGTCGGTGACGCGGCTGAGTTGCCCTGGCCTGACGCTTCCTTCGACCTGGTGATCTCGATCAATACGGTCCACAATCTACCTCCGGCTCAGTGTCGTCGAGCGTTGCGCGAGATCATGCGGGTGAGCCGTGGGCGAGCCTTTATCACTGTCGATGCATGGCGTGACGAGGCCGAGCGCAAGCGGATGTTGAAATGGAATCTGACCGCGCTGACCTACATGCACGTGGACCAATGGAAACGCTTGTTCGAAGAAATCGATTACCGCGGTGACTACTATTGGTTTATTGCGCAATGAAACAGCCCTTGCCCAGATCTCGCGCCAGCGCGCTTTTATCGCCCCCGCGCCTGACTCAGGCGGCGATTTTGTTCGAAGTGGGCCAACCGCTGAAGATAGTCGAACTCTCGCTTCCCTCATTGCGGACGGGCCAGGTTTTGGTCGAAATCGCTTACAGCGGGGTGTGCCGCAGCCAACTGCTGGAGGTTCGCGGTGAACGCGGTATCGATCGCTACCTTCCTCACGCGCTGGGCCATGAGGGCTCCGGCGTGGTGCGCGGGGTTGGCCCAGGAGTAAGCCGGGTCAAGCTCGGTGACCACGTCGTGTTGTCGTGGCTCAAGGGGCCGGGCGTTGATGCTGCGGGCGCACGCTACCGAGCTGGCGCCGCGGTGATCAACTCCGGCGCGCTGGCGACCTTCATGCGCCACGCGGTAGTGGCGGAAAATCGCCTGACTCGGATCGCTCCGAGTCTAGATTTACGCGCGGCTGCGCTTTTGGGGTGCGCCATTCCGACTGGTGCCGGAGCCGTGCTCCACGCCGCCGGGCTCAAAGCTGGTGCGAGCGTCGCGGTTTTCGGCTGCGGCGGGGTGGGGCTGAGCGCGATTGCGGCGGCAAGCTTGACCCACGCCCGGCCGATCATCGCGGTCGATCTAAATCCCGTTCAGCTCTGGCGCGCCCGCAGGGCTGGCGCCACCGAGGTTATTGACGCCACCGTGCAAGCGCCGGTGGCGGCGATCCAAGCTATCACCTGCGGCCAGGGTGTTGACTGCGCGATCGAAGCCGCGGGGCAGGCGCGCGCGATGGAAGCGGCGCTGAGCTCAGTGGGCGAAAAGGGAATCTGCGTGCTGGCAGGCAACCTGCGCCAGGGGGGGCAAATCGCAATCGATCCGTTCGACTTAATACGCGGCAAACGGCTGGTCGGCACCTGGGGCGGCGGGACCCGGCCCGCGCGCGACTTGCCGCGCTATGCGCGCTGGCTACGCGCCGGCGTGTGGCCGCTAAACGCGATGCTGGGGCGGATCTATCGGCTGGAAGAGATAAACGACGCGATCGAGGATCTGGCCGCCGGGCGCGGTGGACGTGGGCTCATCGCGATGGACCCGCAGGCGACGCCGCTGGCCAATTGACTTGGGCGGGCTAAGGCGGTCGATCCTAAACTTACTATTACCTAATATCCTGGATTCGTGGCTCAGGCATCTTGTGAATCACTGTCCCACTGCGGTTCGCGGGGGAATTTTTCTGTCCCTCCCCCCGCATCGCGAGGGCAGGGATAGGGTAGGGGTTGCGAACGACCGTCGCCCAATTGCTAATCCTGACTGCACTGCCGGCGGCAGAAATAGGGAATGACGAGCGCCAACGCTCACGCGACGATGACGGGCAGAGCCGCCCGTCGCCTGTAACAAAAGCGATCGGGTGCAAGCTGCGCGGGAGTTGCGGACAGATGACGGCTCTGCCTTTACCAACGAGTTTGTAACGCAAAACGAGCTTGCCGCTTCCGCTCTCAATCGGGCTGCCCACCTACAACCGCGCCGAGCATCTGGACCAGATGCTTGCCAGCTTAGTGCCCCAGCTCGACCAGCGCTGCGAATTGCTGATCGCCGATGACGCCTCCAGTGATGCCACGGCCCAGGTAATTGCCAGGTACGCGGCCGGCAGCGCCCGGATCGGTTGGCGGCAAAATGCGCATAACCTGGGACTGGATCGCAACTCGCTTGGTTTGTTGGAGCAGGCGCATGGCGATTATTTCTGGCTGTGCGCCGATGACGACATTGTACTGCCCGGCACCGTGGAGAAAATTTATCGCGCGCTGGGACATGGCCCCTTCTCCGTCCTGTCGCTCAACACCTACGTCTTCCGAGGCCGGGATTATCGGCAAATCTATTCGCGTTGGGCGGGACTGCCAGCGCACGGGCTTGAGCGCTTTGAGCGCTGCGATGACCATCTGCGCCGGCTCTCCTTTCGGCTTAGCTTCGCGCCCGGCAATATAATCAACGGCCGCGCGGCGCGCGCCGCGCTGATCGAGCCAGGCCTGCGCGAGTTTATCGGCCTGGGCGCCTTCGGTTTTGCCTACCTGTATGTCGTGCTCGCCGTGCTAAGCGGAGCAGCTCCTTCGGCTTTGCTACGCGAGCCCTGTATTGCCCAACGCTGGGTGGATGAGGGACGCACCTCGCTGTTGACCTTCGGTTATACGCTGCCTCGCCTACTGGAGGCGTTTGTCGGCCGAGGCTGCTCGCGCGGCGCGGTGCGCCGCGTTATCAACCACGGATTGCTACGCCAGGTCCTGCCCGCCTTGTTGTATGTACGCCTGGGCGGCGACGCGCAGGAGCCGCTGCGGGAGATGCGCGGGTTACTGTTGCGCGGCTATCGGCGCTATCCGCTATTCTGGCTGCTGGTCGCTCCAGCCCTGATTTTTCCCACCAGCTCGCTCAGGCCTCTGTTTCCCCTGCTGCGCACGTTGCGTCGGCGCTGGGAGGGCGTCCAGGCGTGGCCGTGAGCGCCGAGCGGCAAGGCCTGGGCCGGCTCATGGCCCGGGTGCATACCGACCGGGCGGGACTCTTCGGTGTTGCCAACGTGGGCACGCGGATGATGTGCGCGGCACTGACCGCAGCGCTGGTGGCGCTGTGCTTCTCTCCCGAGTTGCAGGGCTATTACTACACCTTCGCCAGTTTGCTGGGTTTGCAGGTGATGGCCGAGATGGGCTTCGGACAAGTCGTTATCCAGTTTGCCGCCCATGAATGGGCCCACCTGCGGATGACTTGCGGCGGCGTGCCGGCCGGCGAGCCGGCCGCGCTCTCGCGCTTGATTAGTTTGGGCCGGCTGGCGATCGCCTGGTACGCGTTGGCGGCGATCATATCGAGCGGCGGGTTGATTGTGGCGGGACTGGCCTTCTTTCCCGCCGCTTCCAAAATAAGTTGGCGTACACCCTGGATCGCGCTGGGCCTGGTAAGCGGCGCAAGCTTGGCGACGGCGCCGATGTGGCTACTGTTGGAGGGATGTAACCAGGTCACCGAGGTCTATCGCTTCCGTCTCACCGAGTCGGTGCTTAGCGGACTGGGCGCATTGGTAGCAATCGCGCTGGGAGCGGGGTTATGGACTCCGGCGCTGGCAGTGACAACCAAACTTTTTTGGAACGTTGCATTCCTGCGTCGTCGTTATCGCAAGTTCTTCCGATGCTTCATTTTTCAACCCAGTGGTCCGCGTACCAATTGGAGATACGAAATTTGGCCTTTGCAATGGCGCATCGCGCTGTCCTGGCTCAGCGGCTATTTGGCCTTCAATAGCCTGACTCCCGTCTTGTTCCATTATCGCGGCCCGGTTATCGCCGGGCAGACTGGGATGACGCTCAGCTTGGTGGTTGGGGTGCAGCAGATCGCCGCCGCCTGGGCACTGGTCAAGGCGCCGGCGATGGGGGTTAGTATCGCGCGGCGCGATTATCGCGCCGCCGACCGCCTGGCTGGGCGCCTGATCGTGTCATGCACGGCGCTAAGTGCGCTGGCAGCCGGCGCGGCGTGGCTGGCGATCTGCGGACTCTACGCTTATCGCATCCCGTGGGCCTATCGACTCCTGCCGCCGCCGACCAGCGGCCTGTTTCTGCTGGCTTGTATCCCGGCGCAGGCAGCCTTTCCACTGAGCGTTTATCTGCGCGCCCACAAACGCGAACCGCTGATGGTGCCGTCTTTGCTGGCGGGTTTGCTGATCTTTGCCAGCGCCTGCTATCTAAGCCGCGCCCATGGAGCCGGCGCGATTGCCGCCAGCTATATGGCGATAACCGGCGTGGCGGCGCCACTGGCGATTGGCACGATCTGGCTGCGCGCGCGCCGGCGATGGCATCGGCTACCCTCGCCTGCGGCACAGCTTTCCTCGCCCCTGAGCGCGAGCCTGCGCGTGGGCCGGTAGCGATGGTTGCGCCTCGGCTCAGCGTGATCATGCCCAACTACAATCACGCCCATTATCTGCCCATCAGCTTGCGCGCGATCTTTGCCCAATCGCATCCGCCTGCCGAGGTAATAGTAATCGACGACGCTTCCACCGATCGTAGCCTGGAGGTGCTCGGTCAACTCGGGCGTGAATTTCCCACTCTGCGCGTGATCCGTCAGCAGTCACGGCAGGGGCCATTGGTAGCGGTCAATCGTGCTGCCCGTCAAGCCTGCGGCCAGTATCTGTTTTACGCTTCGGCCGACGACCAGGTGCTGCCCGACTTTTTTGCTACCGCGATCGAGACCCTTCAGAGGTACCCGCGAGCGGGGCTGTGCTGTTCTTCAGTGGCCGGGTTTAGCGATGAACAGCCGCAATTGAGCTATACCCGGCTGCGCTACAAAGGCGAGCGCGCTTATCTCGACCCCGCCGAAGTGGCACGCGCCGAGCGACGCGAATTTTCGATCGTGCGCCCGCGCCTGGGATTGATCGCGACTTTTACCGCGCTGATGCGGGCCAGCGCGGTGCACGAGATTGGCCAGTATCCGCCTGACTTGGGCTTTTTGAGCGACGGTTTCCTGGCCCATCTGATCGCCTTCCGGCACGGCATCTGCCTGTTGCCCGACCTTTACTTCGCGGCCTATCGCGGCAATCCCAACAGCTACGCCACCGCCATGAGGCGTCGCCCGCGCGAGGTCAAAGCGGTGGCGACGCGGGCTCTGAGCCTGCTGGCCGGCGCTTATGCCGATCTGCAGCCCTATTTCTACCAAAGCTGCTATCTGCGCGAGTTCGCTTTGCACGGGCTCGCGATGATGGTGCGCCAGCCCGCTTATCGGCGCCATTTGACTTGGCCGCTGGTCGCGCAATCGCTGTGGACCGAGCTACGCGATCGTCTCCGTCCGTGGCTGCCGCAAACCGTGGCGCACGGGTTGAGCCGAGCGCTGCTGCACTTACCACCTTCGCCCGCGGGCGGCGCTTCGCGCGCCGAGTGATGATCCAGTTTCTCATGGGGCTAAGTTCGCTCAATTTGATTCCGCTCATCGGCCTGGTGGGCGGCGCGATCTTTTATAATTCGCCGCCGGTTGCCATCTTTGCCGCCGTGATCTGGCTGGTGCGTGGTGGCTATGGTCTGCGACTACCCTTGCGCCTGGCCGCCGCCTGGGTAGCGGTCTTCGGTGTGGCCTGCGCCGGAGTGCTGTTCAATGGCGCACTCGATCCCTTGGTGATGCGGCAGATTGTGGTGATGGCGGCGCTGTTCGTTACTACCTGGGTCCTGTATATGGAGGCCAGCCAAGTCCTGATAATGTCGTATCGCGCCAGCGTTAGGTTGCTGATCCTGTACCTGATCGTGGGAGGAATTTTTTTGCTGTCGCCGCGGCTGCATTACGAATTGTTCTCGCGCTGGTTGTTGCCCGGTGGCAGTTTGACTCAATTCGGAATTGGGTCCACTCCGCGGTGCTCTTTTCTCCAGTCCGAACCACGGGTGGCCGCCGCCGCGATTGGCGCCACCTTGATGCCCTTGCCGGTGGCCCGATGCATGACCAGTCCCACTGGCAGCAGTTACGCGGTCTTGGCGGCCGGAATCATCTGCCTGCTGTTGACCCATTGCTTGACCGGGCTTTTGCTGGTGCTTTTAATTACCGGGCTGCTGGTGGCTGGCAGCCGGGTGATGCTAGGCGTGGCGATCGTGATAAACGTGCTTTTCTTTTGCTGGCTTGCCTCCCAGGGTCGCGCGATTCACAGCCACGGCGAGTCGTTCTTTACCTATTTGGCTCGCTGGTCGGATCGCACCAGTATTTCGGTGCCGTTCTCTAGTACGGACGATCTGGCCGAGAGTATCGATCAAAGCGCTGCGGCGGTGGACGCCTTTGTCAGCGCGCCCGGCTTTGGCTTGGGCGTTGGCGGCTTCGGGCGTTTCTATCTGCAGGAAGCGCTCAAGGCCGGAACCACCGATCCGGCCTTGCGAAATTACCTTCGCGGCGACAGCGTGGTGGTGCCCGGGACCAGCAACTTTCCCCTGCGGATAGCAGGAGAGGCGGGGGTGTGCGGGCTGTTGCTGGTGCTCGCGTTGCTGGGGTGGCTGGGGTGGTTTGCCTATCGTCCGGCGCCAGCGCAAGCCCATCTCGAACAGATGGCTCTGCGCTATACGGCGGCGGCGATGATCGTTTCGTTTCTGAGTATCTCCACCCTGCTCAATCCGTTCTTCTTCGCCATCATAGTATTGCTGGGACAGTTCAATCGAGCCGCGGGAGTCAGCCCGCAAGCCGCAGCGGTGTAAAGATGGCACGGCGCAAGTTTCCCAAGCTTGATCCCGGGCAAGCTCGCACCAGTACCTTGAGCAAACTGCCGCGGTTGGTGCGCAGCCAG
>DATGLK010000077.1 GCA_035294265.1 Candidatus Binataceae bacterium | reverse complement strand
AAGCCGCTGATCTCGATGCATGAGATGCCCGCCGATCTGGGTAACGACCCTGGCACCGTGCGGGTCAGCACACCGCAACGAAACCGGTCGTTGGAAGAGGTCGAGCGCGAGCTGATTTTCGAGACTCTCGACGCAGTAGGCGGCAACAAAGCGCGCGCGGCCGAGATTCTGGGTATCAGCCTGAAGACCCTGTATAACCGGCTCGACCGCTATCGGGGCCGCAATCGCAACGGCGTGGCTTGAGGCTGCCGGCGGGGGCACAAGGTGGGCTTGCGGGCAAAGATCGCGGCCGCCCTGCTAGCGTGGTCGCTGCTGATTATCGCAGCCGTCAGCGTCCTACAGATAAACCATACCATCGTGCTGATGGCCGATGGCTTGGCCAACTCGGGCGAGCTGATCATCAACGAAATTTTCGAGCAGGTTCGTACCACTTTGGCCGGCTCGCGCGGTGACGTGGTGGCCACCCTGCAGCGCTCTCCCGCCTTGCGCACCCTGATCGAATCCTCCGGGGCCTTTGCCCAGGGGGTGGTCTACGTGCGCCTGGAAACCATCGGCGGAGTGCCGATTCTGTCCGAACCGCCGCAAAGTTTGAGTGCCGATCTACCCGCCGCCGCTCCCTTCAGCGCCCTGCTCAAGCTGGCTTCCTCGTGGCTTGGGCTAGCCCGCATCTACTTTGCCTGGGGCGGAGGAACCTACGAGATGACGCGGGTGCTGGAAATTGACGGACAACCTTTCGTGGTCATTCGAGTCGGTCTGTCCACCGCCCTGACCGTAGCCGAGGTACATAACGCCGTGGCCCACATCGCCTTGATCGGAGCCGCGGTGTCAGGCTTCGCCCTGCTTGGCGCAATTATCCTGGGTAGCTTGTTGCTACGCCCGGTGGCGGCCATCGCAGTCGAAGTCGAGGAGCTGGCAGCCGGGCGCGAGACTAAGGCGCTGAAAGTGGCCGGGCGTGACGAATTGAGTTCGCTGGCCGACAAGTTCAACGCACTATCGCAGCGTATCAGCACCGACCGCAGTCAATGGGAGCATGAGCGCAGCCAACTATTCGATGCTTTTCGTTCGATAACCGACGCAGTCATCCTGCTCGACGCCCGCGGCGCCATCTTGTTCGCCAACCAGGAGGCAACCGGCCGTTTGGGACTGCCCGCGGGTGGCATGGTGGAAGGCAAACCCCTGCGCGCCTTGCTGGGCAAGGGCCATCCGCTATCGCGCATGGTGGAGATCACTTTCGCCACCGGCAACCATGCCAATGATGTGCCCATTCAGCTGGCCGATGGTGAGCAGCCGGTGCGCTTATTAGTCTCGATATTTTCGCTGGGGCAGGGGCCGGAACCCGCCGGACTGATCATCATCGCGCGCGACATGCAAGCGGTACAGGAACTCAAACGCACCTTGGATTATTCCAGCCGGCTGGCGCGCTTAGGCGGCTTGATTTCGGGTATTGGCCATCAGCTTCGCACTCCGCTTAACAGTATGAACGTTCACCTCGAGCTGCTCAGTGAGGACCTTGCCCATCAGCGCCCGGGCGCAAGCCGCATCGCCGGCCTGCGCGGCGAAGTAAAACGGCTGGACCGCGCGGTGGATGCGCTGCTGCGTTTCCTACGCCCCCAGCAACTGGAACTGGCCCCAGTGAATCCCAGCCAGTTGCTGGAGGAAACCGCACGCCGGCTGACTCCAGCTACGGTTAAACTGGAATTCGATCTGGATCGGCACCTGCCCCCGATTGAGGCGGATCGCGACCTGCTGGAGGAGGCTTTGACCAACATCATCAACAACGCGATCGAGGCGATGGCCGAGGGCGGGTGCTTGCGGGTCGCCAGCCGGCTGGATACCGACGGTTACGTCCGCTTAATGATCGGTGACACCGGATGCGGGATCCAACCGGCCCAAATGCAGCAGATTTTTCAGCTTTACTTCACCACCAAAGCCAGCGGCAACGGGCTGGGTTTGGCCCTGGCGCTGCGCGCCATTGACCTCCATCAGGGAATCATAGATGTGGACTCCAACCCCGGCAAAGGCACCACCGTCACAATCCGACTGCCGCGCGCGAGTACGGTGGATTCCTCTTTGGCGGCGAATTAGACGGCTCAAACAGCCTGGCGCGATCCAGGTCGGCCGCGCGCGGCTATTGCGCTGCAGTTGCGCGCTGTTGCTTTTGTGCAGCATGGGCTGCGACGCGCAGAGCGATCAACAATGGCGCGATTTCCAGCGCAATTTCAATCATTGGCTGGCGCCACCCCGCGCGGCTACCTACCATCATCATCACACCCATCATAAAGCGCTGCCGCCCACCGAACTGGCCACCACGGGTCCGGCACTTAAGCCTCCGCAGCCCGTCCTGACCCGACCGGTCGGGATGGAAGGCGAGCCGACCGTGCTGGCACGCACGCGAGCGGAGATGTTGGTAGACGCGACCAGGGCGCGCTTTGCTACGATCGATCGGAGCAATCTGCGCAACACCAACGCCGCGCTATACGATCAAGCCAACGGCTTTCTAGGGGCGGCCGAAGGAGCATTGCGCGATAACGACTACGACAGCGCCACCGGCTTCGCCACCAAGGCGTCGCTACTGACCCGCCGCTTGCAGTCCAGTCCCTGAGCCGGTCCGATCGGATCGCCAGATCTGAATCAGGCTACCCAGGGGGCGCGCGAGAACAACGGTTTACGCAGCCAGGCTTTCCCGCGCAGCGACAAGGCCGCCAGATGCGGGGCAGCATCGGTCCAGCAAAAGTCCGAACGGATAGCCGGATTGCAGCAATCCGCCAGAACTCGCGGCAAGCTCCAGGGATGGCGCTGGATGAGGCGTGCTTCACGCAACAGGCGGTGGAAGCGCACACCCGCACGATAGCGCAGATCGGGCGCCACCGGACCGCCTCGGGCCAGCTCAGCATAGGTCCCGAGCATATCCACGCCGGCATAGTGAGACACCGCCAGCGTGCCCCACACGCGCGGATTAACCTCGAGGAATTTGAAATGCCCCATCGCATCCTGGATGAATTCGGCATGTCCCAGTCCGCGGTAGGACAGCGCCTCGAACACCGCGAAGGCGGCCTCCAGCAAACCGGGAAGCTTGATGGTTACGCCTTTGGCGGTCAGGCCGCCCAGGGGCGGCACACCGGCCAGCTTGAGATGGGCACAGACACGCAGTGGTCTTCCGCCATCGAACAGACCGCCCACTGAAAAGGCCCGTCCGCGCACATACTCCTGCAGCGAGGGTGCACCGAACTCGTGCTCCAACTCAGCGATTTGCGCGTAGGCCGCGGCCAAGTCGGCAGGCCTCGTGACCAGCCGCACGTGGTTGCCGGCCTCGCCGCGGTCACCCTTTACGATCAGAGGAAAGCCCAACTCCCAGGCCATCGCTTCAAGCTCACCCTCATCGGCTGGCACCAGCGTGCGCGGTGTGCTCACGCCGGCTTGCGCCGCCACGCGCAGCATCTGCTTGCGGCTCAGCGCCTGACGCAATTGCTCGGGCGGCGTGAGCGCCAGCCCCCTCCAGTGGCGGGCGGCGGGCAGGTCGAGCAAGGCTTCGAGCACTTCCTCGTTGCAGACAAAAATCGCGTCGTAGTCCGCCTCCTCCACCACCTCGCTGACCCGCGCAAGAAAAGCCTGCTTGAGCTGGACCGGGGGCGAAACCATCGCTTGACGCAGGAAGCGCGAATGGAACGCGGGCGAACCGGCCTCGCCCAGGACGTCTACGGCGTAGCCACTCGCGGCCAGAATGCGACACATTTCGATCGCCATCACGGCGCGGCGATCCAGGATCAAGGCTAGCGGGCGGCGCTCGGGCAAGCGAAAATCCAGCCGGTACTCATCGCTCAACTCTTGCAAATCGCGCCATTGCGGCGAACTATCCACGCGCATACGAAGGCATCCTCTCCAAAACAGCCGCTTGGTTGTCAGCCGCTTCTTGCGCAATCTGTTTCATCGAACGCGGATGCAAACCAGTAGCCATTCCGACCTCGCGCTCGGACCGAAGCGAGCCCCGGTCGACCGGCGCTTCTGCCAGCGCGTGCGCACAGCGTACCGCGGGCAGTCCGCGCAAGGACCATCTGCGCCGCCAAGCGCGGAAAGCCACAGTGCGTCTCACCGATGAGTCAGCATCGCACCATTGCCATTGGTTCCGGTCGACCGGCTAGGGGCGCTGTCACGATCGAGCTCCCGGATGCGCCGCTGATTGGACTCCCGCACCGCCTCCAGCAGCGGCGCCGGGGCAACTTGGAGCATCAGGTCAATATTGGGCAACACGCAGTGGCCGCCGATAATCCCGGGGAAGTAGCGGCAACGCGGGAGAAAATCGATCTCCTCGAAAAATTGGCTGGCCTCGTAATAGTCTCCGCCCAGCCGCTCACAGTAGCGATTAACTTCCTGCGCGAAGGCGATCAGCACGCCGAAGTAGGTGGTTTCGCACAGCTTGGCCAGCTCCAGGGTCTCGATCTGGTTCATGCGCCGGGTCTTCAAGCCGGCGCTCTGAAAATGCTCTTCGGCCAAGCTGGCGGTGTGGGGATCGGACGCCGCCACGAATTTGAAATAGTGACGCAGGTCCTGGACCATTTTCGCGTGCTTACCCCGCACCGGGCTGTAGGCCACCGCCTGTCCGCTGCGCTCGGCCAGCGTACGCGTGGTACCCGGCAGTACGGTACTGTTGACGATAGTCAGCTCGGGCCGAAACTTGGCGATGTAGTCGAGCGCGATGGCGTGAAATTTGGCCGCGTCCGTGAACGGGAAGCACAGATGCATCACCCCGATCGGCTCGTCGAATTCCATCGGCTCCAGATCGTGGCGCAGCACCGGCTCGCGTTGCGAGAGCACTTCGGCCAGCGCGCCGCCAACTTCACCCAGCCCGACCACCAAAGTTTTACCGCTATTCAACGTAGACTCTCCTTTCTTCGCTCGGCGCCGGCACTGCGTTTATCCGGCGGTTAGGAAACAACGAATCGATCGCTTCGTAATAGCGCTCGCGCTGCACGCTCCAATTCACCCGCCGCAGCACGGTGCAGGCGCGCTCGGCCAGGCTTTGGCGCAGCGCGGGCCGCGCGTGCAGCTCGGCGATTGCCGCGGCGAGGCCGTCGGCGTCGCCAGGCGCGAAGAAACGCACTGCCTGGTCATCGAAGTAGTATTGAATGGTGTGCAGGCGAGCGGCTATCACCGGGATGCCCAGGGCAACGTACTCCATCAGTTTAACTGGCAGCATCAGATCGGTGGCGCTGCTTTTGCGATTCGGTACCAGCCCCACGTCGGCCTCATTGAGCAGCTCGGGCAGCTGCTCCAAGGGAACCGGCGCGTGAAACTCAATCCACGGCGCCAGCCCGCGCTGGTTCACGCGCTGGCGCAACCCATCGACATAGTTCCCCCCTCCGATCAGCCGCAGGCGTACCGTGGGTAAGCGCTCGCGCAGACGCGCGATTGCCTCAATGGCCAGCTCCACTCCCAGCCGTGGTGCCATCGTGCCATGACAAACGATGGTAAAGCGTTCGCGCTCGTAAACGGGGCGAACCAGAGGGGCGAAAATCCGCGGGTCGGGAACGTTGAGCACTACACTTATCTTGTGGGCAGCGATCCCGGCGGCGATCAGGCGCTGGCGATGAGGTTCGTGCACCGCCAGCACGCGGTCGGCCAAGCCTGCGCTGACGCGCTCCTCCAGGTGTAGCAACTTGGCGCCCAGAGCCCCGCGTCGGCCGCCGAATTTGTCGCGGTACAGCTCGGGCATCGTATCGTGCACGTCGAGCAGGAGCTTGCTTCCCATTAGCCGCACGGGCAGGGCGCATAGCACCGCCAGATCGGGCATCGTGCAGACTACCGCGAAATCGTAGCGATGGCGCCTGGAGAGCACCGCGGCCTGAATGGTGGCGGCTGCGAAAAAACGCAAGTAGCTGCGCAGATAGCTGGCCCGGCTGGAACCGCGGTAGCGACGGATCTGAAGACCTATCACGTTGACCCCGCGGTCGAACCCTTGCTGGGGATTTTGCAAACAGAGCAAATCCACCTGATCGCCGCGTTCGGCTAGCGCCTGGGCATGGCGCTTGACGCGAGCGTCGTGAACGTACGTGGTGTAAGCAATCATCAATGCGCGAGCCACAGATAAACTCCTCAGACCGCCAACGGTTCTTCACTCACCGGCCGGATGACCGCGTCGCGGGTGTCCGCGCCTGACAGGCGCGGACCGTCCTGCTCCAGCGTCAGTTGCATCGCCGCACGCCGCCGCCACCAGTCCGCGACCTGCGAGGGTAAAGCGCGCCAGGCTTGTTTGAAGCCGGCCAGATGGCGCAGCAGTTTTTCGTAGGCCTCGAAGTAGGGTGGAGCGGCGCAGTAATCGGGATGGGTCAGCGTCAGGATCATCCCCGAGAGCGAGGCTATCCAGTCCGCTTTGGCGATCCATAACGGCAAGGGGCTGCGATGGAGCAGGTGTATCAGGGTATGATCCTGGGCCAGGGTATAGGGCAGCTCGACCAAATCGGCCAAAAAAAAGGGAAACAGGCTGCAGGTCCCGCCCGGCTGCGGTTCGTAAGGATCGCTGTCGGCGAAGCTGGAATCGAAGTCGAAATCCAGGCTGGCAATCCACTCCGCTTTTCGCAGCGTAGAGGGGGCGCGAAAGCCGCGCAGGTCGTGGGCGCGGGCCAAGCGTTCAACTTGTGGCTTGAGCGCCTGAAAATCCTCGGCGCTGCGAAACAGGCGACCATCGTGGCGCAAGCCATGCGCCCCGAATTCAAACCCGCGCGCGCGCAAACGCGCCACGCATTCCCAATCGATCGGATATTGATCCAAGGCCAGGTTCCAAGCCGAACGAAAGCCCAGGCTTTCTTCCAGCGCGGCGATCTTCTCCATATCGGCCAACCCGCGGGCACTCTCAACGTCGTGGGTCAGCACGATGGCGCAGCGTTTGCCCGCGGGCCACAGGCCAATGTGCCACGCCGTCTTCTCATTGACCGTCGCCAGCGCCTGCCCCAGCCACTCGCGCCAGTACCGCACGAGCGCGTCCTCGCACGGCCAATGGGGAAACTCGCGCTGGCGGCGCGAGCGAATCGCCAGGGAGTTGAGGCGATAACGTAGATGATCTGGAATCAGCCCTTTAACCCGGTAGTAGGCGTTGAGCGCGGCCGGCGGCCGGCGCTCTTGCTCGGCCAGGTAGCGCTCGAAGAGCAGATGCTCGGCGGCACGCCGGGAGCGCTCGATCGAATCGCCCAGGAGCTGGCGCCAAGCTTCCGGCAATTTCCAAAATTCAAAGGCGTCATTGCTGAAGGTGGCCGCCAAAGGCGGCAGGCAGAGCGCGGCATTACTCTCGCATTGCAGGTTCATTGCCATAGCGAAGCCAGTCCCAACAGCCGCCGGATCTGCTGGCGGCGAATAAAAGCGATCAATTCCGGCGAGGCCGGCCGAGGCATCCGCCTTAGTGCTGGTTTGAAAAAGCCCTGAACAAACGCCAACGCCCCTAGCGGCCCGGCGCCGGTGAGCGCCTGGCGCAGGGCGCGGGCAAGCACGAAGGCCGGCGTGTAACCGGCCCGATATGCCGCCATTCCGGCCGCCGCGCGCGCCTTCCAGCGTCCACCCGCCGCACCTTGCGGCCTGTGATGGCGGGCCACAATGTGAGCGAAGGAGCGGGTGCGAAATCCCGCCATCATCGCCCGCGCTTCGTCCAGAGTGTCCCACCCAAGGCCACTTTCCAGCGGTCCGATGGCGCGCAAACAGCGGCGCGAGTAGGTCTTGGCCGCACCGCGGGTGTGAAAGGCGGGCTGGAAGACCGGATGCCAACCGCTGGCATCGGGCTCCAACAGGGTCGGCCCCGCGATGCCCAGTTGAGCGTCTCGCTCGAATTCGTCAAGTAGTTGCGCAATGAAGAAGGCATCAAAACTGAGGTCGGCATCCAGCCGCAGCAGAAAGTCAAATTCCATCGCTGCTCGCTCGCGCAGCACCCGCGCGACCGCTGATTCCCCCCCAGCGGCGCGTTGGCTATCCCCAGGTAGATGGATCACCTCGATCCAGCGCTGCTCGCGCGCCGCGCCGTCCGCCAGCCTCCCGGTAGCATCCCGCGAACCGTCGTCGATTATGATCCAGTGCTGCGGGCGAACGCTCTGGGCCACTACCGAAGCGATGAGACCCGGGAGCAAGCGCTCCTCGTCGCGGGCAGGTGTAATCACCAGTACCTGATTCATGACAATAGGCCGTAAATCGCGCCGCCCAAAATGCGCGCCAGCGGCGGCGGCAAGCGTTTCCAGAGCTGTGACAAAAGCAGCGCCAGACCACTCAGATGCTCGGCGCTCAAATTGCGCGGCATGCGCGGCATGAAGGCGTAGGGCAAGGGCTCGGCCCGCGCGCCAAGTTCGGCTTTGAAGCGACTAAGTCCGACGTTACGAATGTCGGCGCGGCCCAGATCGAGCACCTCGCAATGGCCGGCCGCGCGTTCAATCACCTGCCAGAGCAGCAAATGGCTGGTGGCAAAGGTATCACCGCCGGCACGCGCGCCCCATTTGTAATACAGCCGCTTACCGGACCGCAGCAGGACTACCCCGGCTAGATCGCGGCCGGCGCGAGAAGCGATCCAGACCTCCAATTCATTGTTGGGAGCGAACAGCTCGCCTAGGACGCGAAAAAAGCGTGCCGGCGGAGCCGGCAAGCCGTGGCGGCGGCGGGACTCACTATGCAGGGCGTGGAAACGGGCCAGCAGCGCGCTATCGGCGCCATATTCCACGTGCACCAGGGCGCGCGCGGCGCGCTTGAGGTTACGCCGAAAATTGGTTGCCAACCCGGCCTGGAGCTGGGCCAAGGGGCGCCTGAGATCGAGGTTCCATAGCGCAAAGGTCGAGCTGACTTGCCAAGGCGGCGGCGCGCTCTGGCCGCGCAGCTCGACCGGGCCCCATTGGCCGTGGGCTAAATGCTCCAACAGCGCGGCCTCAGCGCGAGCGCCGGTGGTCAGCGGCGGAGCATAATCGGAAAAGGGCAAGGCCACCGCGCGGGGAGAAAAAAATCTGTGGGGATGAGCCAGTACGCAGGCCGCGCTCTGCCCTTCACCCGTCAACTCGACCTGCGCCACCGACAGCGGCATCCGATAAACCCGCCGCAGCAACTCCAACCACCGCTCGCCATGATAGAGCCCCGCCCGCGGACTGCGCGCCAACCACTGGCGCCAGCTCTCGTGCGCTTGTGCGTAGGACTCGATCCTCAAGCCGGTGGTTGCCATTTGGATACCGGCCGGGGTGGCCACAGCCATCTCTCGCCCCACTGGTTTACGCCCCTTGAATACTGGGACTGGGCGCAGAACGCGGCGCGCGCACGATGATCATGTCGATCAGCTGGCCGGCCTCCGACCAGCAAAAAAGCGCGGCGGCGGGCAGTCCAATCAGGGGCAAGGCCGCTGGGCCGGAAAGACCGATCGCATCCAACAGCCACTTGCTGGCCAGTGCGCAGCCGGCGCACAGCAACGCCAAGCGCGCGCCGGCGGCGGCGGCGCGCAGGACGCGAGTCATGCCAACCCCGATCAGCGAGGCCGCCATCCAACATCCCGTCACGCCGATCCCGCCCTCCACCACACCCATCGAGGCGCTCACTCCGCGCAGGCCAAAGCGCGAAAACCCCACACACACCGCGACCACCAACAGCAGGCGCAGGCCATGCAAGTAAAGGTCGAAGCCGGGGCGCCCCTTGGTGTAATAGACTGGGCCGATTCCGACCGTCAGGCCGGCTAGCATCAAACCCGCGGCTAGCAGCCGCAGGGGCAGCGCGGCGGGCAGCCATTTGGCCCCGTACACGACGGCCAGGAGCTCGGGAGCAGCCACCACCACGCAACCCATCAACGGCATTACGATTCGGGCGAGATATCCAAAAAATTGCAAGTAAGCGCGGGCCAGTTCGTGGTCGTCGTGCTGAAGCTTGCAAAAAGCGGGGAACGCGACCCGCCCTGCCACTTTGTACAGCCGATCGGGGATAAAGCGCAGCAAGTCCCAAGCGATGGAATAGAAGCCTAGAGCGGTGCTGCCCAACAGCCGGCCCACGATTAGGTAGTCGGCGTTGTTGGAAAGCAGAAAAACCAGCCGACCGCCCAGCGAGGTGGCGGCAAATCCGCCAAAGTCGCGCGCGGCGCGGGTTCGCGGACGCGCGATTGCGGGCGGACCGGCGATCACCCACACCGTGACGGCATGCACCGCCATGCGCATCGCTAGCGCCGCCGGCAGGCAGGCGTCGCGATGGCCGCAATAGAGCATCGTCAGGGCGGTGGCGAGAAAAGCCACTTCGGCCAGCACGTCGGCCAGGGCCAGGACGCCAAAGCGTAGCTCGCGCTGCAACCGCGCGTTGGCGGTAATCAGACTGCCCTCCAGCATCTGGGGTACGCACAACAGGCGCATTCCCAGCACTAGTTCCGGCATCCCCATCCAGCGTGCCACCAGCGGCGCGCCGGCAAACAGCGCGAGGGCGCACAGGGCACTCAGCCCCAGGCTCAGCCACCAGGCGGTGGCGGTGTGCTCGGGCCGCAAGTCGGCGCGCTGAATGAGCGCGTCACAGATGCCGGCGTCATTACACAGCGAGACCAACATGCTGAGCACCAGCAGAGCGCGAAAGACGCCAAAGTTGCGCGGCTCCAGCGCTCGCGCCAGCAGCACCATCCCGCCCACCCGCACAGCTTGAGTCGCTACCTCGGCCGCCATGTTGTCGCGCACGCCGCGAGCAAAGCCCCGCCGTAGTGCGCCAGCGGCAGGCGCCGTCGCGCTCTGAGTGGAATCCGCGCTCACACTCCACTCCCGCGCAGCAACACCGGCAGCGTGCGAAACAGGATTTTGACGTCGCGCCCCAGCGACCAGTCCTCCAGATATTGCAGGTCCAGGCGCACCATCTCGTCGAAGGACAGCCGATTGCGCCCACTGATTTGCCACAGCCCGGTCAGCCCCGGCGGCCCCTCCAGGCGCCCGCGATGCCATTGCGCGTAAAGCTTGAGTTCATAGGGCAGGGCCGGGCGCGGTCCGATCAGGCTCATCTGGCCGAGCACGACGTTGAGCAGTTGCGGCAGTTCGTCGATGCTGAAGCGACGCAGCCAGCGGCCGACGCGGGTAACTCGGCTGTCGGCGGCCAACTTATAGCATTTATCTCCGGCTTGTTGTTCCGCCGCCGCACCGCCGCCAATCCAATTGCGCACGTACTCCTGGTGGACACTGCTGCTGGCACCCGCCTTCATCGTGCGCAGCTTGAAAATGTCAAAAAGCTGGCCGCGTACCCCCACTCGGGTCTGGCGGAAGAAAATCGGGCCGCCGTCATCGAGCATAATCGCCACGGCAGCCAAGCCGATGATGGGCGCGGCTATTAGCAGCATGAGCGTTCCGACCGCCAGATCGAAGCCGCGCTTGATTACATAGTTGAGCCCTTCGATATTGGAGCCCCGCCGGCCGAATAGCGGCACCGCGCCGATCAGCTCGACGTGCAGTCCACCCGCCAGCGATCCCGCCATTGACGGCACGATCCACCAGCCCAGGTGATGGGAGTCGCACAATTCCACCAGTTGCTCCAGCTCTGTCCCCGAGGCGTGGGGCAACCCGATCGCCACTTCCAGCCCCGGATAATACTGGGCCAGCTCTGCCAACCGGGCATAGTCGCCCCAAACCGGCAAGCCGCGGTACTGTCGGCCGGCGTTGGCAGGATCGATAAGACCCACCGGCTCGAAGGGGGTGATATCGTCCAGGATTTGGTCGCACATGTAGTGCGCTATCGGATTGAAGCCGACGATCACCAGGGGAATGCCGATCTTGGGATTGGCGTACAGATGGCGGATCGCACCGCGCACGGCCGCCCGCACCGTCACGACCAGCGCAATGCTCAAGGCGTAAGCGAGCGCGAAGGCCAGACGCGAGATGCGCACATGGACCGCGAAGCAGCCCAGCAGCATCAGCGCCACCGCCCAGGAGCAGGCCTTAATGACCGCGACTGATTCGCTGCGACCGCCCGCGCGCATTCGGTAAAGGCCGGCCGAGCGAAATATCACCAGCCACATTCCAATGATCGCCGCTGCGCCCACTCCCAACGTAGACGTGGGAAGGGCGAGCAGTTGGCTGCTGATGGTATGAGCCGGATCGTAAAGGACCAGCGCGGCGGCAAAAGCCGCAACCACGGCCAGCGCGTCGCCCAGCGCGAACAACCCTTTTTGAATGCGCAAATCGTCGTTGGCCATCGCGATAGTCCCCTAACTCTGCGCGCGCTGGGGCTCGACGCCAGCACTGTTGGCCAGCGTTTCGGTGATCGTTTCCACCACTTCCAGCACTTCCAGATTGTTCAGGTGGGGATGCATGGGCAGGGAGAGAATGGAGTCGGAGAGCACCTCGCTGACTGGGAAATCCCCTTTGCGGTAGCCCAGATGAGCCAGCGCAGGCTGCAGATGCAGAGGCAATGGGTAATGGATGCCGCACTCGATACCGTGCGCCAGCAAATCGTGTCGAATCAGGTCCCGGCGCGGATGGCAAATCACAAACAAGTGGTAGCAGGATTCGAAGCCTTCGGGCTCGGTCGGCAGCTCGCAACCCAGCGCTCCGTCCAGCAGGGTGCGATAGGAAAAGGCCAGCTCGCGACGTCTCGCATTCCACTTGCTCAGATGCTCCAACTTGGCCAGCAGCACCACCGCCTGGATGGTATCGAGGCGAGCGTTATAACCGCAGTCCAGATGGCCATAATGAGAAGTGCGGCCGTGATCGCGCAGCCGTACGACGTGCTCGGCGAGCTCCTCGTCGTTGGTCGCCAGCGCGCCACCTTCGCCCCATCCGCCCAGGTTTTTGCCCGGGTAAAAGCTGAAGCAACCCGCTTTGCCAATTGCACCGGCGTTCATCCAGCGGCCGCCCACGCGCACCCGTGCACCGTGAGCTTGGCAGGCATCCTCAAGCACCGGGATGTTGAACTCGCGACCCAGGGCGGTAATTTCTTCCATTGGGGCCGGCAAGCCGTATAAGTGCACGGGTAGAATGGCGCGCGGCCCATTGGGCGATTGCCAGCGTCCGGCCTCCAGGTAGCGGCGCAAAGCTTGCGGGCTCATGTTGCGGGTGCGCGGATCAACATCCACAAACACTGGTCGTGCCCCGGCTTGCACAATCGCTTCGGCGGTAGCGATAAAGGTCGCCGGCACCGTGATCACCTCGTCGCCCGCTCTCACACCCATCGCGATCAGCGCGAGGCGCAGCGCGTCGGTCCCACTACCCACCCCCACAACCCTCTTGACGCCGAGAAATTGAGCGAAGGCCTGCTCGAACTGCGCCACCTGTGGACCGCCAATGTAGGAGGTGCGAGCGTGCACCTGAGCCATCCCGCGCTCAACGGCGTGTTGGATTTCCTGATTTTGCGCCGCCAAGTCGATCATACGGATTTTCATCGCCGACCTCCCGCCATTAACTGCTTGGATTGGTTTACCACCCTGGTGCGGACATGCAGACGAGCCGGATTGCCGCTGACTACCGCACCCGGCGGGACGTCGCGGGTGACTACCGCGCCCGCGCCCACCAGCGCGCCAGCGCCGATTTCAACCCCGCACATGATCACTGCGCCGCTACCCAATGAGGCGCCCCGCCGCACCACAGTCGGCTCCAGGCGCCAGTCCTTTTCGCTCTGTGGGCTACCGTCGGGATTGGTCGCGCGCGGATCGCGATCGTTGATGAAGACCACGTGGTGACCCACGAAAACTTCGTCCTCGATGCGCACGCCGGCGCATATGAAAGTATGCGAGGAGATTTTGCAGCACCGACCCACTCTCGCCCCGCGCTGAATCTCAACAAAGGCGCCCACGCGCGTCTGCGCCCCAATCGTGCAACCGTAAAGGTTGACGAAGGGCGAAAGACGGACATCGGCTCCCAACTCGACGTCATCGCTGACGCAGACCAGGGCTGATTTTTCGCCGGCCATAATTCAGCGCGTCCCCGGGTTGGCCAGTGTAATTAGCGCACCGGCGTTTTTGAGCGACAGGCTGGCCGCTTCCAACACACTCACCACGCGCAGACCGTTCAAACCGTCGGTGTTGGGCGTGCGCTGGGTCGCAATACAATCGATGAAATGCTGGCATTCCATGCGCAGCGGCTCGGTCTCCTCGATGCGGGGGATCTGGATGTCGCCGTAACGATAGGAAAGTTGAAACTCGTCGTAACTGTCGTAATAGCGCTGAACGTCGACCCCCTTGTCGTAGATGCGGATCTTCTCCTGGGTTGCGGTGTCGTCGTACACCAACATGCGGCGGGAGCCGACGATCGTGGTGCGCCGAATCTTGTTGGGGTCCAGCCAACTGACGTGGATAAAGGCCAGAATCTTGCCGGGAAAATGCAAAGTAAGCATCGCCACGTCTTCGATGTCGCCGCGGTAGTAGCTCTTGCCCTGGCAACTCACCGCGTGCGGGAACTGGCCCAGGAGCATCAGGATGATCGAGATATCGTGGGTGGCCAGATCCCAGGCCACGTTGACGTCATGTTGGAGCAAACCCAGGTTGGCGCGCACCGAGCTGATATACAGCACCTCACCCAACTCGCCTCGAGCGATAAGATCGCGCACCTTAAGCACCGGTGCGCTGTACTCAAAGGTGTGACCGACCATCAATGGTAGATCGGCCTCGCGCGCCAAAATCACCAGCTCCTCGGCTTGGCGGCGCGACATCGCTAACGGCTTCTCCACCAGCACCGCTTTGCCCGCCTGCAACACCTGGCGGGCGATGGGGTAATGGGTGCTGACCGGAGTGGCCACCACCACGCCGTCGATTTCAGGATCTTGGAGCACTTCGCTCAGCCGCTCGCAGGTCTGAACTTCCGGATAGCTTTTGCGGATGCGCTCGCGCCGGCCGGCGTCGAGATCGCACGCCAGCACCCGGGCTCCGCTCTGCAACTGAGTGAAATTGCGCACCCAGTTGGGGCCCCAATAACCCAACCCTACCACTGCCAGCCCGCGCACCTGCCCTTCGGCTCGGCGCGCCGGCGCGGCGTTAACTCTGGCCGCCGGCGCGGGCAGCTCGCTGTTGATCTGGTTCATACCGGGATCAATCTCCTTAGGTTTTTGCCGATCGGATCGGTTTTGTCGTTGAGAATCACGCCAGCCATCGAGCGGTTGGCGGCGCGCAAAGCGCTAACGGTCGTAACCAAGTGAGAGCGCTCGGTTTGGCCGTAGCGCACCACCAGCAGAATCGGGTCGCCGACGCGCGCCAGCACCAACATTCGCGGATCCAGCCGCGGCACGCCCAGATCGACGATAGTGGCCTGGTACTCGGCGCAGCGCCGCTCATAGTCCGCCATCCCACCGGGCTCTCGTCCTTGCGCCAGGTTCGCCGAACAAATCGCCAAATCCAGGCCGCGCAGGCCCGTAGGCTGGATTTGCAAGTCGCCATCCAGCAGCATCGGCTGACCCCCGTTATTGGGGGATGCGCGGAAGAAAAGGTGAAGCGCGGGCTGGCGCAGATGGGCGTCGACCAGCAGTGTACGCAACCCCAGCCGCTGGCTGAGATCCAGCGCCAACGCGGCGGCCATGGTTGAAGCGCCGTCACCCCGCTCGCATCCCCCCACCAACACCCGGGTCGCGCTTTCCACCACTGCCACCGGCGCCAGCCGCTCGCTCAGGGTGCGCAGCACCTGGGCCTGCAGCACGCCGCGCGGGACCCCACCGGGCCCCACCGGAATGAGATTTTTGGTATTGCGCCCGTCCGGGCGTAGGCGCGCCACCCGTGGTTCGGGCGCATGATCAGGATCAAGCTTGAGCCGCTCCAGGGTCTGGAAATACTTGCCCATGGTGTTAGTTCGCCTCGGCCGTGGCGCCGCGCGCCGGCAGGTTGATCACTTCACCGGGGTAGATCACATCGAGGTTGTGAATTTGGGGATTTCTGGCGGCTAATTGCGCCAGCCCGCCGGCCCCTCCCAGATAGCGCTGCGCGATCGCGGTGGCCGTGTCGCCGCTGCGCACTCGCACCTGGGTCGGCAGCGATTGGGTATGCGAGACGGGCAGCGGCGCAACCTTGACCACGGGGCTGCCCAGCCCCGCCGCGGCCGCCAGACCGCTGGCAACCGGCGCGGCCGGCGCTGCGCTAGTGGGCGCGGCGTACACGAACCGCGGGCTCAGCGGTGGCTCGGCCAACGAAAGCGGCGCTGCGAAGCTTTGGACCGGCGCGGGCTTGAGATCGATGTCAACGGGCTCAGCAGTGTGCCACAACCACAATGAGCCGCTGGCACCCAACAGCGCCAACGAGGCCAGGCCAAGGGCGGCGTGACGCACACGCACCGGCCAGCGCACCGCCGGAGGAGCCAGCGGCGCGGGCGCGCCCCCGGCGAAGTCGTCATATTCGGCCACCACTTCGCGCATTACCTCAGCGCTGACCCGGGTGGCGTTGCGCGAAAAAGCACTGAGCATTGCGTTGTGACAGAGGATGTTAACCCGGCGCGCGATCCCGTGGCTGTGTTGCACTACCAGCTTAAGCGCTCGCCCGCTGAATATCGCGTCGGGGCGCCCGCCGCGCGCACCGACCAGATGCGCGATGTATTCCAGCACCTCGCCGTCGGACAGCGGATGGAGCATGGCGCGGGCACCAATCCGCTCGTTGAGCTGCTTGAGCGCGGGCGATTGCAGGCGACGGGCCAACTCGGGTTGGCCAGCCAGGATTATCTGCAACTGCCGCCGCTCGGGATGGCCCTGGTTGGCAAGCAGGCGCAGTTCCTCGAAACCGTCGTCGCTGAGCGCCTGGGCCTCGTCGAACACCATCACCACCCTTTCCTCGGGCGCCAACTGGCTGAGGTACTGATTGAAGGCCTCGATCACCGCCAGCTTGCTCTGATCCTGGGGTTCGATGCCGAGCTGGCGGGTGATTCGCATCAGGATTTCGGCGAAGGAGAGCTTGGGATGGTTGAGATAGACCGCGCGCACGCGCTGGTAATGGCGTGCCAGGATGGCGCTTACCAGCGTCGTCTTGCCCGTTCCGGGCTCGCCCACGAACAGGGTGTAACCGCTCGGCTCGCGCAACACGCTCCATTCCAGCGCCGCCAAGGCCTCGCTGTGTTCCTTGCCCAGATAGAGCGCGGCGGGGGCAGTGGTGAACTCGAAAGGGGGGCCATTGAGGCCAAAGTAGCGGTAATACATTTTTAACCCTAAAATTCGCTGTGCAACACGGTAAAGGTTTTCAGACCGCTGTCGCGCGCGATCGCGGCGCTGGAATAGATGCGCGGGTCGCGCTGCTCCTCCCACTCCGCGGCCGCCAGCGCCAGCACCAGCGCCATCAGCAAGCCCGCCATCAGGTTAAGCCACAGCTTCGGAAACACCGGCCGCAGCGGCAGGATCGGGGCCTCCGCCACGCTAACGTTGAGAATCTTGTCGGAGTTGAGAGCGCCCGCGGCGCGCGCTTCCTCCGCTTTGCGCACGTAGGACAGGTAAGCTTCTCGATCGGTATCAACTTGGCGCTGCAAGCGCACTAGCTCGACCCCGTTGGTGACGGTCTGGTCTAATTGCCCATGGACCTGATCGATCTCCTGCGCCAGCTTCTGCACAGTGGCGGCCAGCGAGGCGGCGCGCGTTTTGGCCTGCGCCAGGTTGGAGTCGAGCATTACCCACACTGGATTGAGATCGGTGCTGGATTCGCTGACTTCGAGGTGATTTTCGTGATTTAGGATGCTCTGCGCCGCCTTCAGCTTGGCGTCAATTTCCCGAATGCGCTCGCTCCCGGGCTGGTAACGGCTGAGCAGATCTGCGCGCTCGGTCTTGAGCGCCAGCACTTGCGGTTTGAGGTTCTGCAGGGCCATGTTCTGCTCTGAGCGGGTTTCCTTGTTGATCCGCTCCGCCGTGCCCTTGAGCTGCATGGTCAAGGTCTGCACTTCCTGTTGAGCCGAGGCCAAATCCGCGACAGCCTTGCTATGCTCCAGGCCCAGGTCGGATGCCTGGGTGATGAGCGCCTGCTGTTGGGAATTGAGGTTGCTAATCCCGCTTTGCAGCTCGTAGCCCCGCAGTTGATCTTCAGATTGCCGTAACTTGCGTTGCAGCAGCGCGGCCTGGGTCTGGAAAAACTGCTCCGCCTGCGGATCGTTGGAGAGCTGGCCGCGGAGTTCGAAGTAAGCGCTGATCAAGCGCTCCAAAAACTCTTGGCACCACAGCGCGTCATCGGAGCGAAAACTCAATTCGATCACGTTGGAGCGCTTGATCACCGAGACCCCCAAATGGGCGCTCAATTGACGCACCAAGCGATCCTGGGCGGTCACTTGAGGCGTTCCATGAAGAACCCGATATCCTAGTCCCGGTAGTCCCAGAAGCATTCGGACCGCGCCGATCATTCCGGCACCAAGCCGATGGTGACTGACGGGGGGACTTACTCCTTCGATCGCCTTGCGCACCAAGTAGGGACTGCTGAGCAGCTCGCGCTCAGAGTTGAGCTCTTCCTCGCTCACAGGAGTGCTGACGATCTCCTGCTTGGCTTGGTCGGCTCCGCCAAGGTCGGGCGAGACCAGCAGTTGTGCACGATTGCGCTGAACCAGGATTTCGGCACGCGAGGCGTAAACCGGCGGCCACAGCACGGTTATCAGGAGAACTACCCCAAAGACCGTGCCGGCTACTTCAATGATGATCAGGTGTCGGCGAACCGCCAGCTCCAACCAGTAGTTGAGATCTCTGCTTCCCATCGCTTTACCTCGCCGGTGCTCACAGGACTGGAGTGTTGGCCGCTAGGTAAGGCTCCACTGGCATCAGGCGACGAAGGTAATGATCGACCCAGTTATCCATGCTGGCGATAGTGCTGGGCGGGACCACCACGATGTCACGCGATTCCAATACCAAGTCGTCGTTGGAGCCGGCTCGATTGAGTGCCCTCTTCAAACTGATTGCGGAGCGGGCCGGATTACCGCAGACATCGCGCCGGATCAGCACAGCCGTTGACCCTGCGTCCTTAGTCAGCCCCCCGGCTTCCGCGACCGCCTGTAGGATTGTGGTGCCTGACTCAACTGGGAAAGCCCCTGGATGGGCCACCTCGCCTTCGACGAAAATCTGGCGACTCGGCATGTTCTTGACCGTGACCGTGACCCCGGGAGCGCGCAGCTCACGCAAGTAAGCCTGGTCCAAATTGGTCGCCAGCTGCTGCGGTGTGAGGCCCGCGGCCGGCACTTCTCCAATCAGGCGGACCGAAATCTTGCCATCCGGACGCACCGTGACGTCCTGGTTGAACTCTGGATTGAGGTAGAAATCGATCAACAGATCGTCGCTGGGCTCAATCAGGTAGCTGCCGTCGGGAGCCTGTCCGCGCTGCAGCGAAACGTTAGCCATGCAGGCCTGCGGCGACATCGCGAGCCCTTGGTGGGGTAATCTGCTATCGTCACCGTTGGAAGCCGCACAGCCCGCCAGCCAAAGACCGGCGGCGACCAGCATTAGCGCCCACCCCAAACTCATAGTGAAGCCGCGCACCTCGCGCGGTCCGGCGACGGCCATCGTGCGGCTTGCGCCGGCGAGTTGGAACTGTTCGACCCGTGGCTTGTTCATGAACTTCGTACCCGGGCTGGTCGGTGAGCAAGCCTTGTGCCGAGTGCAGAAAAAAAGTTTTTGCCCAATATTCAGCTGACATTTTTGGTTGGGGTGCGCACAACTGACTGTTTTTGGGGAGCACGGATTACAACCGAGCCACGGCAACCTTTACAACCGCACTTTCGCGGTCGGCTGAAAGTAACGGCAAGGGTGCCCATACGGCACATTACTCGCGCCTCGACACCTTGGACCCAAAACGGACACCGGACGAAGGCGGATGTGCGGCAACACCTACGCAACTGCGCGCGCCGATAAGGGTTCCGGTCTTTTTCGCTTTTACACCGGCCCGCTGGAAGCTTTTACAAACGCCCGCGCGTCATCGTTGAGAAAAACGTCTCATTTAGCCTTTCGACAAAGGCACGAAGTTTGCGCTAGGCGGGCAGGGTGATGTTTCGCTCCTCAGTCTTCGAGACCACGCGGCGGCTTGCAAACCGCAAGCTCCCGATCCTGATGTATCACGGAATTGCGGGTGGACCCTGTGGCCCGGCCCAGGCCTACTGGAGTCAGCGCCACGTGGTGGGATGGGACTCGTTTTGTAACCAAGTTCAATTGCTTGGCGACGAAGGCTGGCGTGCCCTGCTTCCCGATGAGCTGAGAATAGAGCACGTCGCACGCGAGTCGCGGGTGTTGGCAATCACTTTCGATGACGGACATACCAGCGATATGTTTGCCGCCGAACGCTTGAGCCACCACGGCATGCGCGCGCTCTTCTATTTGACCTGGTCGCATCTGGGCCGTGCCGGCTATATCACGAAGGAGCAGGTCGGGCGGCTCGTGCGCCTGGGTATGAGCATCGGCTCGCACGGGCTTCGCCACATCGCTTTCGATTCTCTTGACGACCATGAGCTCGCACACGAGCTGCAAGAGTCCAAAGCGCGCCTAGAAGATCTCTCCAGCCTGCCGGTCACCAGTTTCGCGTGTCCCCTGGGAGCCTACGATGAGCGCGTGTTGGCGGCGGCCTTCGCCGCCGGCTATACGAGCGTAACAACCTCGGACTTCCGCCGCGCTGCTGTGGGCGGCCGAGCTGTTTTTCCGCGTATCCCGATTCTCAACGATACCGCTTTGGCAGACTTTCGCGCTCTGCTCTATGCCGGCACCTGGGGTACCGCGCGTCGCCGGGTCACCATCGGTCTGGTGCGGCGTGGCGGCCGCATTTGCTCCTACCTGGCGCGTCACACCCGAATCGGAGGCTGACCATGGCCAGCGCGTTGGACGCGATTGTCGATGCACCGCCCACGTCCCCGGACCGCTGGCGCGGTACGTCCACGGTCATCATGGTGTGCCTGCTTCTCGCCGCTGCCTGCCTGTGGGTGGTAGCTGGGGCCAACACGCAAATCCTGTTTGCCCTGTTCGCTACGGTGGCGGCCGCGAGCGTCATAAGCGGAGCCATGTTTTGCTGGAAACACGAGAGCTGGTTGCCCTTTGCCCTAATCTTGCTCATCTTGTCGCTCTATACGCTACCCAATCCTGGCCTGCGAGCCGCTGTTCATTATTCCATTGTCACCCTGCTGTGCTTGCCGTTAGCGCCACGCTTACTGCGCTCCGGACTGCTGCGCCAGGGCGGCTTTCGCCTCTACACCTTCTATTATTTCTGGGCGGCATTCACGGTTAGCTACTCGCTGGCTCCTCTATTCTCGCTTTCGCGTTTGGCGGACTCTCTGCTCCTGTTCTGCGCCATTGCCTGGTGCGCCAGCCAGGTAAACACCGAAGAGCAAGCTTTCCAACTGCTGTGGCGGGCGATGCTTGGAGCCGGCCTGATAACCCTGCTGTTAGTGGTGTTCGGTTTGTTTGGGCCCCATAGTTTGAATTGGCTCAGCCCCGAAGAGAGCATCCAGCCCTCGGTCCTACGCGACATGCGTCTGCACGGACTTCAGGTTGGCGGCATCGAGCGCTTTCGTGGCATCCTAAGTGGCCCAAACGACGTCGGCTTGGTGATGCTCCTCACGGTTGGTCCTGCTTTAGTTTGCTGGTCAGCGGTTAGTCAGCGAATGAAATTTAATTTGGGAGGACTGATTGTAGCGGCCCTAGGCGCGTGCGCGGCTGCCGATTCGCGCTCTCCCATACTTGGCCTAACGTTGGGCGGGCTCTTGTACAGTGTCTGGCGCTATCGGGCTAAAAGCCTACCCTTGATTGGCGCCGGGACCCTGGTAGTGGTCGCCGTCGCAACCCTTATGGGTCATAAATTTGGCACTTATGTCGACCGCGGCGACATCACTACGCTGACTGGCCGCACTGAAATGTGGCAATTCGTGCTCGCAGCCGTCGCTCGCCATCCGATCCGCGGCTACGGTTATGAAGTCCAGGGCGCGATCCTCAATAGCCGCTACTTTCCTCTCTGGTGGGGACCGTGGGACCAGGGGCCGCACAGCTCTCTACACGATGGATATTTGAATCACGCCGCCGGGGTCGGGATCCCAGCTACCGTGTTTTGGCTGTTTATGATGCTGCGCCCCTGGTTCTTCATTTTCCGCCAGCCAGGCGATCCGTGGCGACTCAAATCGATGTTCTTCCTGATCACACTTCCCTTAATGGTACTGAACCTGACCGAAGCAGCAATCGGAGACTGTATCGAAGCCAGCGGCTTTTTGTTCGCCCTCGTCTGGGCTCTGGCCGAACGATACCGTTTACTCACCTTGCAAAGCGAAGCCGAAACGGCAAGGCGAACGCTCGACCGCATGTCGCGCCCTCTGGCAAGCCTGTTGCAGTGACACCATGCCTGCTACGGTCGATAGTTGTTTTTACTCTGTACCCCATTTTTGCCTTGCCGTGCCTCACCTCCATTGCCATAGCTTTAAGGAGACTCGCACTCTATGGCCGCTAGTATAATCGCGGTCACGCCCGCGCATAATGAAGAGCGTTTTCTCCCCAACTTGATACGCTGCATGACAAACCAATCATTGCGGCCTCGATCATGGACGATAATAGACGATGGTTCCTCCGACCAGACCGCCAGAATTATCGACCAGGCTGCCGCCGCCTATGCCTGGATCAAGGCAGTTCACCTGCCCCTTCATACCCTACGCGCTCCTGGTGGCGAATCTGTAATCATGCCGGAGCTACGGCCTGAACGGCTGGGCGCCGCGGATTTCATATTTAGAGTTGACGCCGACGTCACCTTCGATAACCATTTTCTCGAGCATCTTATTAACAAATTCGAGCGCACTCCCAAGCTGGGAATTGCCAGTGGAATGCTCTACGAGCCTGCTGCTAACAACAGCTGGCGCCCTCTTCGCGAGCCATCCTTTCAACCCACCGGCCCCTGCCGCGTTTACTCCCGCCGCTGTTTTGATACTCTGGGCAGACTGGAATCTACTCTGGGCTGGGACACCGTCGATGTCACAACCGCGTTGATGCGCGGCTTCGACACCCGCAACTTTCGCGACCTTACCGTTTATCACCACCGTCCGATGCAAACCGCCAGCGGCCCACGACAGGGTAGGCTAAATGCGGGGGTGGCGGCCTACAACGCCGGCTATTCATTCCTTTTTATGATAGTTCGATCCTGCCGCCACGCCTGCACTCCCCCCTGGGTCGTTGGCGGAGCCTTGATGCTCTTTGCCTATCTGCGTTGCTGGCTCACAGGAATGCCTCGACTGGCAGACCCCGAACTTATGGCCTTCGTGCGACGTCAACAATTGCGACGTCTTTGCGGTCTGACGACCATTTGGAAGTAATCTTCCCTGATTCAGTCGTTGCTTATGGCGTGGCCGCTTGCTGAATGAGACCGATGAAAGTGTTGCTTGTTTCCAACCGTCTATTTACTCACGACGTGCGTTTGCGCCGTAATGCGGAGGCACTCGCCAAACGCGGCGACAGTGTTGACGTAATCTGCACCGCCGAAGAGGGGCACAATTATACAGGTCCCGTCCATTTAGTAGCGTTCCCATGCTTTCGCTATCGTGGCAACAATCGCCTGTGCTATCTGGGCTATTATCTTGACTTCCTTGTCCGCGCAAGCTGGCGCGCGACTCTGCTCGCGTTTCGGCGACGTTACGACGTTGTTATCGCAGTCAGCATGCCGGATGCGATCGTGTTCGCTTGCGTTGGAGCGAGGCTTTTCGGTAGCAAGCTCATCCTCGACATTACTGATACCATGCCCGAACTTTATCAAGATCGTTTCGGCAAGCACTTCTGGGATGTCGGCGGTAAGCTGCTGGCTCTGCAAGAGCGACTTAGCGCTTGGTTTGCCGACCGCGTTCTGGCCGTGCACGAACTGCACCGGCAGCGGCTGATGACCGCCGGAATCGATTCAACTAAAATTCGAGTTGTCATGAATTCCCCCGACCCTTCGATTTTTCGTCATGAGCGTCTTTGCAGTACGAAAAGCGTGGCGTTTACTTTGATCTATCATGGCTCGATTATACGCCGTTTAGGACTTGACATAGCCCTTCAGGCAGTGGCGTCAGCTCGGCAGACAATTCCTCAGTTGCGCCTATGGATTTTTGGCAGCGGCGATTATCTACAGGAAGCGAGACAGTTGGCATTGCGTCTGAACATTGACAACGTGGTCACATTTTTTGGCTTCGTGCCGGCGGAGTTAATTGTTCCTTATATCGCACAGGCACACGTTGGCCTGGTGCCTTATTACGCCAACGAGGCCACGCAAATCATGCTTCCGATGAAGTTACTGGAATACTCGATGCTGGGCGTACCTGTTATCGCTTCGCGCTTGTCAGCGATCGAGTACTATTTTGGCGAACACACCCTTCGCTACGTCGCTCCTGGGGACATTAACGATTTAACCAACGCAATTGTCGAGCTTTACGCGCGCCCCGATTTGCGGGAACGTCTGTCGGGGCGGTGCCGAAAGGCCTTGCAACCGATCGCTTGGAACAACCAATGTCGCGAACTGTTTTCCGCAGTCGACACGCTAGTGTCGCATTAGCCTTACAAGTAAGGCTGCATCGATCGTCGGTAGTAGACGCAAATTGTCATCGTTTTGCCATCAAAACGATCCTGGCTTGCGGCTTTCTCTTATTTTGGCCGCTTGGCATTGCAGCGGCGGAGGCCGCGCATTATTTTGTTACGCTACCGCCACATGCTAGCTTGCCTAGCGACAGAGAGTGCGCCGCGGATATCGCGCCTTCAAATTGGGAGCCGCGGCCGGACAACTATGCAGCCAACCATCGCCAGCCCACAGCTTTGGCCTTGATGACCTTTCATTTGCATCCGGTTAAGGGGAGCTTCGCTCCAATTCGCGATTTTTTACGTGTAAACGGGTCATACACCGGCACCACGGATCAAATTTTGCGCTGGGCTGCCTGCAAATGGGGCATCGATGAAAACGTCGTGCGGGCAGAAGCAGTGGTAGAGTCACACTGGCGACAAAGCGACCTCGGAGATCAAACCACGAATATTTTTCTGTGTCCGCCGGGAAGCGGTTTTCCTGGCGCCTGGAATGGATCTTTTTGTATGCAGAGTTATGGCATTTTGCAGATGAAATTTCACGACTTCGGGGGCTGGCCATGGAGCAAGGACAGCACAGCTTTTAACGCTGATTTTAGAATGGCTTATCAGAGGGCCTGCATGAATGGGGATATTAGTTATTTGCCGCAGGAAATTCCGGCTTTTGGCTACCCAAGATATCCCGAAGGCACCTCCGACCAGATGCTTTGGGGCTGTATGGGTGATTGGTATTCGGGCAGCTGGTATGATTCAGGCTCGTTAGATTATATCGCCCAGGTTAAGAAGGCACTGGTACAGAAGCTTTGGCTGCAACCAGGGTTTTAGTGGGAGCCAAGGCTCGGCATTTGTACCGCCCCTGAGCGACGGCTTACAACTGCCACATAATTACCCCTCCAATGCTCGCCTCGCGGGGTGACGAAGGCGCTTTGCGGAATGGCCCATTCGCTCACAGTTACCAGCTCGCTTTCCTCGAGCTGACGCCGGCATGCATCGAGCGACGGATACAAGAACACATGGTCCTCCTGAGCAATATTGACCGCCATGGTTACAAAGGCCTGGCCATCGGTCTTAAGATAGCGAGCTGCGTTCACGAGTGCGCGCCCGGGATCGCGCAAGTGCTCGCACAACTCGCACAGGATTAGAGCATCATAGACCTGCGCGAAGCGCGGGTCGAACTCGGCCAATGGAAACTCAATGTTTATCGCGACGTTTATGGGTACCTGGCAGAACTTCAAGAGCTTTCGCGCCTGCTCGCACATCGCCTGCTCCTGATCGTAACCCTCGATATGCCAGCACGAAAGAATGCGGGAAGCGCGAACCAGCTCGAAACCGCTGCCGATTCCAACGGCGCCGAGGCGGCCTTTCGGATGTCGCTTCGCCTGCAGGCCGAGGAACCACGACAGATGCTCCATGATGGCGAAACGATGGGGTGTAAGAATGATCGACATTAGCAGGGCCAGACTGTAGTCGTCCGCGGACACGCGCGCCCGTGAATCGCCAAGGTTTTCCACGCACGGGTTTTGGTCGTAACGCCTTTGGAGGGAAATTAGGGCGCTGACTCGGTCAAGGTATCTGTCAACATAGTCTGCGTTGTAGTGAAGCGGTATAAAACGACATATTTCTTCTACCGTTGTTCCGATCGCTTCTCCGTGAGCGCGAAAAACGGCTGCGGCGCTAAAAGCGAGAAGTTGGCCTAGACGATCTCGGCGCTTACTGCGCAGGAGGGCGTTATACAGGCTGGCGTAGAAGGGGTGGGTCAGCAAAAATTGTCTAAGGCTAGGGGTTATGGCAGTTTCATTAATAACGCGAGGCTCGTCTCGTCGGGAGGTAGGCGCGATATACGGTTGGGAGTTCTGCCTCATTTTCTAACGACCAGGAAATGGCGTCACGTAAAAATACCAGCCATCAGGCGCGATCTGTTACTGCGCGCCAGGACAATTGTTTGACCGGGCCTGTCAGCGACCGTTAGGCCTGAGCTTCAACGTAAAGCGTTTCTTCAGGCAATCGGTCGAGTTGGCTCAGGTCGGGAACGGTGCCGGTGGCAAAGGCGCAACGTCGCGGCGCCTCAAAACCGGTCGCCAGAAGCAGGTTTCGCAATAAGACAAAGTCGTACTGATAGCGGCGGGTGCTCAATTCACCGCGCGGGACAGATGGATAGAAGAAGTACCCTAGAGCTGCCTGGCGTTGACCACGTTGGTAAAGCGATATGATATACTCTAGATCGGGTACTGCAATTCGTATCGTTCCTCCAGGTTTAAGCACACGTTTGGCTTCTTTTAGGAGCGCCACCGCCTGATCGTAATATAGATGGTGGAGCATATGGGAGGAATATATGAAATCGGCGCTGCGATCCGGTAAGGGAATACCGTACTTTAGATCGTGATGGATGAAGAGGTTGTTTTTGAGCAGGGCCACGAATTGCTGGGCCGAAGCAACGGCGGGTGCCGTTATGAGCGAATAGCTTCGGCGTAGCAATGGGGCTGGACACTTTGCCAGCAGTGCCTTGAGGCTACCGTCAATATTGATCCAGCCGGGAGCAACGTACAAACCGCTTCCCAGATTAACCTTGACTGGGGATTTAGTTGGGACGATCCGTTGATTACGGTGACTCCAACCGAGCAGGCGCTCGCTCCAGCCGACGATTGCCCTGCCTAGACTACCCAGCGGCTGGGGTGGTAGCCACATGCCGAGCTCGGGAACAGCAATACCGGAGTTTTCTGGCTGATTGCTTGGCACTAAATCTCAAGCGAGGAGTTCCTGGCAAATTATCGTTGCCTGACCAAGCTCCCCGACGGTTGCACGGAGTAGCAACGTGGGTGCCATTGCTGCAGTCGCTTTCACCTTGGCGATTCAATTGGAAATTTGGCTCGGTCCGAGGGAAGTAAAAGCGGCCCGTGAAATATTGGCACGGTAAATTCTTCACGCCCTCATGAGCATTTGGGAATGAAGATAGTTACTGACTCGGTTTGTTTTATGCATCACGTCAAAAGAAAATGTGAACCGCGTTTTGCTTATTGTGGTAAAGGCGCGTGATTGAAGTTCAATTGGAGAGCCCGCAAGTTTTAGCGGATTCCACCCGGCCAAGGGGCGCTGGCTTGGGTTTGCAAAATGTTATTCAGATAGTTCAGCGCCGCCGAGTCGTACCAGTTGCCGGAAAAGTGCGCAGCCACGCAGCCATACAGGGCATAGTCGAGATTGGTCAGGGTAAAGCCGCTGACGGGTTGGTTGGACGCGGTTTCGCCCGGACTCGTGGTGGCGGCAGCGATCGCCGCCAAATAGGCGGTGCCGGTGCCCTGGCTGGTGAAATACACGGCTTCATCGCCGTTGAGGCAGGCGCGGGTAGCGGCCATACGCAGGTCGGCGCCGAACGGGGTGCTTTCCTGCACCATCGGCCAAGCCTCCCATTCGTAGTATACCTTGTCCTGCCACATGCCCCAGGTATCCCAATGGCTGGCCTTGCTGGTAGTACAATAGGTATTGCCGCTGTCGCAGGTCAGTTGCCCCGAAGGGGCATCGGCGAAGGCGTCAAAGCCGCTGAAGACGTTATTCGGCGAGATGGCGGTACTGGGGATAAAACTGGAAAGGCCGACCACCCCCGGGTCGCCGGGAGGATTGTCGAGGTCACCTACTTCCGCGCATCCGCTGCCGCCGTGTGCAGCAGGGCAATCCTGATGCCAGCGGGTTTCTACCCAGGCTTGGGCCCGCACCACATCTTCATCAATGCCCCACTTACAGGCATACACTCGAGCGATGTCGTCCGTGCTGCCCGCGTATGCACCATCCACTTTGGCAAAGTCGGCGGGCGGAAATTGACCGCCCAGCGTAGCATTCGAGTAGAAGTAACTTGGCACCCCGCCGGCCGGCGGCTGGTTGGAGTTGTAGCCGGTACCATCGTCCTGGTTCCATGGCGCGTTCTCCGGAAGCGGGCTCTGATTGACCGCGGTGGCGCAACTGGATTCGCTGGGCAGCGCGGCCAGCGGCGGCAAGGTCGTGTAATGGCCGAGGTGCACCGTTTGCGAGGCGCTGGCCAGCAGCTGACTGTTGGGGTTTTCGGAATAACTGTTCACCGTGATCTCATGACTGCCCATCGTATATGCCGACGTGTTCCAGACCAGTTGACCCGGCGCCGCGCAACCGTCAAGCGAGCCATCGACCTGTAAGCATTCGAACCACGCTCCCGCACAGGTGTCGTTGGTGCCAATCGGAACCACGCTGTTCAAGCTTAGAGCATTATTGGTGGGCGGCGAAGTAATCGACAGGCAGCCCAGTGACACGGCTTCCGAAGCCGTGCCCAAAAGTTGGCTGTTGGGCCCTTCGGAGTAGCTCAAGACTTTTATCTGATGACTGCCTGGAGCAGCGCTGGTAGCGTTCCAGATAAGTTGCCCCACTCCGGCACAGCTCTGTTCGACGTTGTCCACGTACAGGCATTCGAACCACTGTCCGATACAGTCGTCGGTGGTCAAGATTGGAACGTTCGAAGCACTGACGCTGCCACCGGCAACGGGCGAAGCGATCGAGACGCAGGCGGAAGCCGACCACGCAGCTCGCTGACACAATCCGAAAGAGGACAACACAACGACGGCAACCCACCAGTGCCGGGCCAAGGGAAAATGATTCATTTCAACCTCTTAAAATGTGCGGGGCCGCGACTCAGGAACGCGATCGAACCGAGGGGGACAGGCAAAGCGGGCAGTTATTATGGTGCCAAGGCGTACAGAAAACGGTGCTCGCTGGCCTTGCCATTGAGATCATCGCTCAGACGTACAGGGTCGAGCTTGAGCTCGCGGGTGTTGCATAGCGGGTCTTTGGCGAAGCGTTCGCCAACGTAGCCGCGCCCCTTGAGCAGTTGTAGCGCGGTCAGCCAGTCGCGAAACGGCATCCCCAGCCGCTGCGCCAAGGCGTCAGGCGCTGGGGTCCACTCCCGCTGCCCTTGGGCGCTTTGCTCCAGAAGCCAACTCAGCACCAGCGCCCCCATCAAGGCATGTTGAGAGGGACGCAATAGCCGCATCAACGGCGTATAAATCCGAATCGCTTCGTTTGAACAACCCACCAGCCCGAAGCAGTCTTCCATTCCTTTTCCTCTGCCGGTCAAGACTCTGCGGCGATCCTTAAGATGGCTGTTTTCGCAAGAAGCTTGCCGAGATATGTCAAGTACAATTCGGCAGATTTTCTGAATTGTTTTTCAGGTACGGAAAGAAAAGCGGTGGCGCTCGCGCTACGCCGACGTTGCATTGATACGACAGATCGCAGCTTTTTAAGAAAATTAAAGATGGGAACCCCTACAACTAGTAGCATAAGAGACGTTTTCGCTACGTTGTCTCAACTCGGACGATTTGATGGCATAATCTTGCGACGTGACACTCGGGGGCAGGAAACAATAGCCGGAGGCGAGTTTTGCCAGGAAATCACGAAGAAATTTCTTTCGGCTCAGAACTGAAAACAGAAACTCGCCTGCGGCGGCGATGGCCGGTGGGGGCAATTCTGGCTTTGGCAGTGTGCGGCTGGACGGCAATGGCGCGTGCCGCCGTCACCAACCTGGTCAGCCCACCGGTAGGTCCTGGACAGCCCCTAGCGGTCGGTGTCGGGCTGTTTATTTCCAATCTCGCCGCCATCCACGACCAGGCCCAGAGTTTCAACGTGCAGGGCTACTTGATTTTGCGCTGGCGCGATCCGCGCTTGGCCAACGGCGAGGTCGTGCAGGCCCGCGATCAACTGCTGGAAGGGGGCTGGAAACCGCCGGTGGAATTCGCCAACGCAATCGCGCCGGTGACTATCCTGTCCTCCTCACTGAGCGCGCAGGCCGACGGCAGCGTGCTCTGGATTCAGCGGTTCGACGCTAATCTCTCCACCGAGCTGTGGCTGCGGCTGTTTCCCTTCGATCGCCAACACTTGGAAATCGCCCTGGAAT
>DATGLK010000076.1 GCA_035294265.1 Candidatus Binataceae bacterium | reverse complement strand
CCGCTTTGATGTGGTTGCGATCGACGCGCAGCGCCGGCGCTGGCGGCTGGAAGTAATCAAGGACGCGTTTTGATGCTGGATATCAGGCTATTACGTGACGATCCCCAGGGTGCGCGGGCGGAGCTGGCCAAGGTCGGTTATCCGGCCGCAGAGCTGGAGCGGTTATTGGCCCTGGACACCGCTCGGCGCCGCTTGCAGCATCAACTCGACGAAATGCGTGCCAGCCGCACCAAGCAATCCAAGGAGATAGGACAGGCCGAGCCACAGGTGCGCGAGACGCGACGGGCCGAGATGCGCGTCTTGGGCGAACAGATCGCCGCGGGCGAGCGCGAGTTGGCGGCCGCCGAGGCGCAATATCTGCAAGCGATGCTGGAGGTGCCCAACCTACCTCGCCCCTGGGTCCCGGTGGGCGACAACGACAGCCAAAATCGGATCGTTCGCAGTGAAGGCGAGGTCAAAGAGCTGCCCTTCAAAGCGCGCACCCATTGGGAATTGGGCGAGCGCCTGGGACTCATCGACTTCGAGCGGGGGGTCAAGCTTGCCGGCAGCCGGTTTTATTTTCTGACCGCCGTTGGCGCGCGGCTGGAGCGGGCGCTGATCTCCTTGATGCTCGATCTCAAACGCGAACAGGGCTACCTGGAGCTGGCCCCGCCTCTGATGGTCAACAGCGAGGCGGTCACCGCCACCGCCCATCTGCCTAAGTTTCGCGATACCATGTACCGCGACGTCGAAGAGGACTATTGGTTCATTCCTACCGCCGAGGTTCCGCTGACCAATTATTACGCGCGAGAAATAATTGAGGAAAAACGGCTGCCGATTTATCTGACCGCTTACACGCCCTGCTTTCGGCGAGAGAAAATGTCCGCCGGGCGCGATGTACGCGGGATCAAGCGGGGCCATCAGTTCGACAAGGTCGAGATGGTCAAGCTGGTCCATCCACAGCACTCCGACCAGGAATTGGAGAGCCTGGTGGAAGACGCCTGCGAGGTTTGCCGGCGGCTGGGCTTGCCCTTTCGGGTAATTCAGATGTGTACGGGAGATTTGGGCTTTGCTGCTGCCGCCAAATACGACGTCGAGGTGTGGGCAGCCGGAGTGGGGGAATGGCTGGAGGTCAGCTCGTGCTCGAATTGCTGGGATTTTCAGGCGCGCCGCGCCCAGATCCGCTTTCGCAGCGAACGCAGCGGGCGGCCCGAGTTGGTTCATACCTTGAACGGCTCGGGCTTGGGGCTGCCTCGCACCTTGATCGCGCTGTTGGAAAACTATCAGCAGGCCGACGGCTCGATCGCGCTGCCTCCCGTGCTGCGACCCTACTTGGGCGGCTTGGAGCTGATCGAGCCGGCGAACTGAGCGGTTGGCTTCAAGTTTAATTCGTGGCGGCGTCACATATCTGTAACAAATGCGCGCTATATCGTGGCAGAGCTTATGTGCCCCGTTGTGATGTCCTGGGTTTGCCGCTGGCTCGAAGAGATGGACGCGAGGCTTTGGCGCGGCTTGTACTTGGCATGCGAGGGCGGGGAAAACTGAGGGCGGCGCGATGACGGCGAAACTCGATCTGCGCCGCCTAAGCGCGTATTTTGGCAAGCACGCCGCCCTGCGCGACATCACGGTGGGCTTCGCCGCCAATCGGGTGACCGCCATCATCGGTCCCTCGGGCTGCGGCAAATCCACCTTGGTGCGCTGCCTTAATCGGATGCACGAAGTCACGCCGGGAGCGCGGGTCAGCGGCGCGGTACATCTGGACGGTGAGGACATCTACGCGGCGGGGATCGATCCGGTCATGATCCGGCGGCGGGTCGGAATGGTATTTCAAAAGCCCACGCCATTTCCCACCATGTCGATCGAAGACAACGTCGCCGCCGGCCTGCGCCTCAACGGGCGCGGCCTTTCTCACGCCCAACGTGATATAGTGGTGGAGCGCAGCCTGCGCCAGGCGGCGCTGTGGGAGGAGGTCAAAGACAAATTGCGGGCCCGCGGTGTCAGCCTAAGCGGCGGTCAGCAGCAGCGCCTGTGTATTGCCCGCGCGCTAGCGGTCGAGCCAGAGGTGCTGTTGATGGACGAGCCTTGCTCGGCGCTGGATCCGATTTCGACCGCCCGTATCGAGGAACTGATTTTGGAGTTGCGCGCCAACTATACGATCGTCCTGGTCACCCACAATATGCAGCAGGCGGCGCGCGCTTCCGACGCCACCGCGTTTTTGCTGGGCGGCGACCTGATCGAGTTTGGCGATACCAACCAAATTTTCACCAATCCCACCCGGCACGAGACTGAAGATTACATTACCGGCCGCTTCGGCTGAGGGGCGAGACGATGGATACTAACCATCCCCACACCAACCGCCAGTTCGAGGAAGAGCTGCGCGGTCTGCGCACGTTGCTGCTGCAGATGGGCGGCTTGGTGGAGCGCCAGATCGCCGACGCGGTGCGCTCGCTAGTGGAGCGCGATTCCGAACTGGCGCGCGCCACCATCGCGCGCGACGGCGAAGTCAACCGCATGGATATCGAGACCGACGCGCTGTGCCTGCGCCTGCTGGCCCTGCGCCAGCCCGCGGCCAGCGACCTGCGCTTTATTACCACCAGCTTGAAGATAACCACCGACATGGAGCGCATTGGCGACATCGCGGTCAACATCAGTGAGCGCGCGCTGGAACTCAATCACGAGCCCGTGCTTAAGCCTTATATCGACATTCCACGGATGGCGGCGTTGGCTCAGAGCATGGTCAAGGACAGCCTGGACGCTTTCGTCAACAACGACACGGAAGCGGCGGAAAAGGTGATCGAGCAGGACGACGAGGTCGATCAGCTCAATTATCAGATCTTCCGCGAGTTGCTAAGCTACATGGCCGAGGAACCGCGCACCATCTCGCGCGCCACTCGGGTGCTGTTCGTTTCCAAGTACCTCGAGCGAATAGCTGACCACGCGACCAATATCGCCGAGATGGTGGTGTTCATGGTCAAGGGCAAGACCATCAAGCATATGGATAAGAGCAGCCGATGAGCGCTACCTCGTTAGCGTCGCGCCAGGGGGCCGGGGCGCGGGTCCTGGTAGTCGAGGATGAACAGGATATCCGCGGCTTGGTGCGCTTTGCCCTGGAGCAGGAGGGGTTCGCGGTGGAGGAGGCTGGCGACGGGGTCCAGGCCAACGAAATCCTGGCCAAGCGGCTGCCCGACGCGCTGATCCTGGACCTGATGCTGCCTGGGATGCCGGGGTTGGAGCTGTGTCAAAAGTTGCGCGCCAACGCGCGCAGCGCGGCACTCCCCATCCTGATGCTGACGGCCAAAAGTTCGGAGGTCGATCGCGTTTTGGGGCTGGAGATGGGCGCCGACGATTACGTGGTCAAGCCCTTCAGTCCGCGCGAATTGGTGGCCCGCCTGCGCGCCGTCCTGCGCCGAGCCCGGGCTCAGCAGGCGGCGGTCAGCGGTCCGGTCTACGAGCGTGGCTGGCTGCGCCTGGATGCCGGCAGTTACGAGGTTTTCGTGCGCGGCCAGCGGCGTCAACTCTGTCTGCGAGAATTCGAGCTGTTACGCTTTTTCGTCGAACATCCTGCTCGGGTCTATTCGCGCGAGCAGTTGCTCGATTTGGTCTGGGGCCGTGACGTCTTCGTCGAGCCGCGCACCGTGGACGTACACGTGCGCCGGCTGCGCTGCCAGATAGAGCGCGACGACAGCCGCCCCGAGTTGATCTTAACCGTGCGAAGCGTGGGCTATCGCTTTAACCCCGACGCCCTTGGGTAAGACTTTTATCCGCCGCTTGGCTGCCATCGTGCTGCTGAGCATCCTGCCTGCCGCCCTGGTGCTGACAGTGGTCGCCGCCCGCGGCGCGCTCAGTTTCTGGTGGCTGGCGCTGGCCTTGGGTTTGGGTTTGGTCGGCGGGGCCCTGATGTGCGCGCTGGTGGTGCGCCTGCTGTTGGAGCGCGCTCAAGTCTTGGAACAGGGCGCGCGCGATCTGGAGGCCAAGCGCCCTCCGATGCGCCTGATCCACAGCGAGCGACTGATGGGCGGGGCGGAAAACCACCTGCTGGCGGCCGGCGACCAACTCGTGCGCGAGGTCCTCGCCCTGGCCGAGCAACGCAACGAACTCTCCGCTATCCTGCGTGGAATGTCCGAGGGCGTGGTCGTTACCGACAGCCACGGCCAAGTCCTGTTGACCAATGGCGCCGCGCGCGAGCTGTTTGGGCTGGCGCCCGAGGCCGATTACCGCGGTCGCAGTTTGGTGGAAATCTGCCGCGAGCCGGCCTTGCAGCAACTGCTCCAGCGCTCCATCGCGCAGCCCGGCGCGGTGGTCGCTAATGCCGAGGTCGCCTTGCCCGGCGGCGCCATCCGTCATTTGCGCGTGACCGCTGGGGTAGTGGGCGAGGCCGGTGCGGGACGCGCCGCGCGGGTCCTGCTGCTCTACGACATCACCCAGCTCAAGGCTTACGAAAATCTGCGCAGCGACTTCATCGCCAACCTCACCCACGAAATTCGCACTCCGCTCAGCGCGATCTGCGGCTACGCCGAAACCCTGCTGTTGGGGGTGGACAATGCCGACGCGCGCCAACGCTTTTTAGCGATTATCGAGCGTCAAGCCCACCGCTTGGCCCGCTTGGTGGATGATCTGGTCTCGCTCTCGGATCTGGAGCGCGGTCTGACCCCCTTGCGATGCGAGGCATTACAGCCGCGCCGCCTGCTTGAGGAAGTGATCGAGCTTATCCAGGAGCAGGCCGAGCGCCAAGGTGTTCGCCTTGCGATCGACTGCCCGCCCCAACTGCCCGAGCTCAAAGGCGATCACGACCGCCTGCATCAAGTCCTGATCAACCTGCTCGACAACGCGGTCAAGTACAGCGCTTCAGGTGGCGTTGTTACCCTGGCGGCGCGGATGGCGCCCGGCGGCGACGGGGTCGAACTTGTGGTCGCGGATCGAGGTGAGGGGATTCCCGCCCAGTACATTCCGCGGCTGACCGAGCGCTTCTACCGGGTCGATCAAGCGCGTTCACGCGAGTTGGGCGGTACCGGCTTGGGGCTGGCGATCGTCAAACATATTGTGCAGTTGCATCATGGCGAACTGTTGATCGAAAGCCGGGTGCGCGAGGGTACCACGGTGACTGTGCGACTTCCCCTGGAAGGGGCGGCGGGAGCGCCAATCGTCAACGGTATTCCCCGCGCCGCGCTCTAGCGGTCACGTAGACTTTTTCCTCAGCCTGCGCTTGGTGTCCTGCAGGGTCGGGAGCAAGCTTGCCCCAGTTGCGAGGATCGAATAAAAACCAAACTTCACGCCACCTGCGCGCGCCCTTAGCTCAGCGGATCAGAGCAGTAGACTACGGATCTACGGGTCGGGGGTTCAAATCCCTCAGGGCGCGCCAAAAGAATTCAATAACACATGAGCAGCCTGCGTTCGCGGGCGAGGCATCATTGCAACGTCCGGAGAGCCTCCGCGAAGCAGCAGTTGGGGGAAAAAGCGGACCCCTGACCGGACCCCCTAAGGGGGTCTTCGGAAAAAGGCCCGAATTTCCGACAGAATTTTGGTGGAGGCGGGGGGAATTGAACCCCCGTCCGAAGACTGTCCGACTGTGGTCACTACACGCTTAGTCCGCGCACTCTAGCTCGCCACCGGGCCGCCCACGGACGGGCTGTCCGCCAGCCAGCCGATTGAAATTTCGGGAGTGGCGTCCAATCGGTGAACTACGCTTCCCTAGCCCACTAAATGACGCCCCACTCTGCGGCCATGGGCGAGCTGCAGTGGGACGCTAGCGGCCCTTAGGCCGCCAGAGCGTATCCGTTATTGTCTGCGGGTAAATTTCGCAGAGCTGTTTGTTTAACGGGACCAACAGCACCCCGGCGTGCGACCGCAACCCTCTAGCCTCCGTCGAACCCATTTCGCCCCCATCGCGCAAGATGCAATCGCGAGATCGAACCATTGTCTCGGTCGTCGAACGGCTACGCATCTATTAATTTAAGCTTGCCTCCACGCCGTCGCAAGCTGGGTCCTAGCTTGCCGCGACCGACGGTTTGCGCTACGCCATTTAATCGTGGATCAACTACTGGTCGGATGGTTGTACGGCACGTTGGCCGGAGTGGTACTGCTGGTGGCAATCATGGCCGCGGTGGGTATCAGTCTGGCACGGCGGGGCAAGCCGCCTCCTTCCGCCGGCAAGCCGGTTCACAAGGTACGCACTGTGGTCTATCGGCGCCACCCGTGACGGGCGAGGGTAGCGCGCTTCCATCGGCCGGCGCCTCCAGCAATCGTTAGACAATGGCTTCCAACCAAGCGGCCGCGCGTGACGGCTATGAGCTGGTGGTGGAAAACCGCAAGGCGCGCCACGATTTCTTTATCGAGGAGGCGCTGGAGGCCGGAATGACGTTGACCGGCACCGAGGTCAAGTCGTTGCGCGCTCACAAGGCCAACCTGCGCGACAGCTACGCGCGTATCCGCAGTGGCGAGATGTTTTTGGTGGGCGTGCATATCGGCGCCTACGCGCCGGCCGGCCAGTTCAGCCATGCCGAGACCCGCGCCCGCAAGCTCCTGCTCCATCGACGCGAGATCGAGCGGTTATGGGGCAAAGTACGCGAGCGCGGCTATTCGCTGGTGCCGCTGCGGATCTATTTCAAAAGAGGACGGGCCAAAGTCGAGCTGGCGCTGGCGCGCGGCAAACACGCCTACGACAAGCGCCAGAGTATTGCGCAAAAGAGTAGCCGGCGGGAGATCGAACGACTGCTCAAAGAGCGCAATCGCTGAGCGGCCGCGCGGCGGCGGTCTTCCGGCCGAGTCTCGTCCGTCTCCTGGATCAGGCGGAGGTGGGCGGGGATGCGGCGTCGGCGGGCGCGTCGAGCATCGCACGCAGCCGCTGGATTCGCCGGGGCAGGGGCGGATGGGTGGAAAAGAGGTTGTCGAAGAAGCCCTCGCGATCGTCTTCGCGCAGTCCCTCGCGCGGATTGACGATGAAAAGATGGGCGGTCCCGCGCGAGGCATTCTTCAGGGGCGATTCGTGAGCGGCGATCTGTTCCAGTGCGCGCAGCAGGGCGCGGGGATTGCGGGTAAACTCCACCGAACCAGCATCGGCTAGATATTCGCGCTGGCGCGCCACCGCCATCGCCAGCAATTGGCATAGGATGGGCGAGATCGCGGCCAGGACAAAGACCGCAAGCGCGATCAGGATCCCGGCCTGGCCCTGGTCATTATCGCGCCTACGTTCGCGCTCGCCGAAGCCGTCGAACCACATCCAGCGCGCCAGAAAATCCGCCAGCATCGCGATACCGCCCACCAGTACGGCGATCATCATCATGGTGCGGATGTCGTAGTCGCGGATATGCGCCATCTCGTGGCCGATCACGCCCTGGAGCTGTTCGCGATCCATCATGTCGATCAATCCCTGGGTAACGCAGATGACCGAATGTTGCGGGTCGCGGCCGGTAGCGAAAGCGTTGGGCGCCGGATCCGCCATTACGTACGCCTTGATTGGCGGCATCCGCGCCGCCAGCCGCATCTCCTCGATTACGTCAAGGACGACCTTATGGCGGTTGCTATCCGGTTGCAGCTCCACCGCATGGACGGAGGCCAGGATGAGGTTAGCGCCACCGTAGTATGAGACGACGGTCTGAACCAAGGCTACGATCAACGCGGCGATGGTGAGAAAAGGAAAACCGCTCAGCCCCTCGGGCGTGATGCGCAGGTTACCGAATACGAAATCGAGCCCCGCGCCGAGAAGGCAGAAGAAAATCACGAAAATTCCAACCAGAAAGGCGGTCTGGCGCCGGTTGGTACGCTCCCATTGCCAAAAACTGACGGCCATGCGGGGTTGATTTTGCTAGGCGGCCTCAGGCTTGGCTGCCTGCGCCCATCGACAGATCGACCTTGGGCACGGCCTCGTCGCCCGGGGCGGCCTGGAAGTAGGTAGCAGGCAGAAAACCGAAGTTGTTGGCGATCAGGTTGGCGGGAAAGGTCTGGACACGAGTGTTATAAGCCAGCACCGCGTCGTTGTAGGCTTGGCGCGAGAAGGCGATTTGATTTTCCGTCGTAGTCAGCTCTTCCTGCAGGCGCAGTACATTCTGATCGGCCTTGAGCTGCGGGTAATTCTCGATCACCGCCAAGAGGCGACCCAAGCCAGCACTGAGCTGGTTTTCCGCCTGTATCCGCGCGCCCTGATCGGGTGCGCTTATCGCCCGACCGCGCGCCTCGACCACCTGGGTCAGGGTCTGGCGCTCAAACTGCATGTAGCCTTTGACAGCTTCGACCAGGTTGGGAATCAGATCATGGCGGCGTTTGAGCTGGACGTCGATCTGGCGCCATGCCGCGTCGACCTGGTTCTTGAGCCCGACCAGAGAATTGTAGAGCAGGATCAGCGCCAGCGCGACGATGGCGATTACGATCAAAGCGATCCAGCCGCCCATGTTTTCCTCTTGGCCCGCGACACGATAAAGCGGGGTTGTTGCTCTGTCAGGCCTATCGACTCTTTGGCGCGAGCGCAAGTGGCGAGCCACGGCCGGGGTGGGGCGTGGCTCGCCACGAAAGGCAGTTTAGTTATGCTCGACTTTGATCCGCACGGGCTTGGCGGAGGCCGGCTTGGCCACGCGCACGTGAAGCACGCCGTCGCGATAGCTGGCCACGATCGGCTCGCTAGCCCATTGCGCCGGCAACCTGAAGGCCCGATGGTAATTGCCGTAATAGCGCTCTGCACGCCGCACGGTCACGTCATCCGAGCGCCGCGGCGCTGGCCGCTCCGCGCTGACCAGCAGCATGCCATCCTCGACCCGGACCTCGATCGACTCAGCCTTGACGCCGGGAAGGTCGAAATCGAACTCAAAGCCGTCTGCATCCTCGGTCACGTCGGCCGCCAGCAAGGCGACCGGAGTATGCTCAGATTCCTCGAATGAATTGAGCCAGGGGGCAGCCCATCCATTAGCCAATCCATTAGTCAGCAGCGCAGCCATTGTTATTATTGACCTCCTTAAGAATTCATTCCGGGGATAATTTGTTTTTTCACTGACACTCTCCAACTTAAGTACGAACGGCGCGACGTCAAGGGCATGCGCATCGGCTCGATCATGCTTTTTCAGACGGGGGCCTAAGGCCTGTATGTTCAGGCCGTTGACTAAGGCTTGCGTGTGGCCGTCGCAGGATGACTAGGAACCGAGCTCCGATTTTCCCTCTGGTAGAACTGAGGAAGAAAGCCAGAGCCGGCGACCGAAGCCACCGGGCAAGCATGGCATGATGTCACTGTGGGCGTCTTCGGGATGAGGTTAGAGGTTGGGAGAGTCGCTGGATTTCGGCTCGGAAACGGCCGGCCATCACCCGGTGACCGGCGCGTTCGGCCTGTTGTTGCCCGGCTTTAAGCACACCCAGGGCGCGCGATATGCTGCCCTTGCCAATCAAAATGCCGGCCTGACGGAACAGCCGAGCGTAGGTTTTGGCCTGCGAAGAGTCCATGGCAGCAAGCGAGGAAAGCCTCGATGCAATCCTAGGTGGTGCGTTGCGCATACTCCAGCCCCGTCGCGGTTACCGCTTTTCGGTCGAGGCGATTATGCTGGCGCGCTTTATCAGACCACGCCCCGGTGTGCGCCTAATCGAACTGGGAGCGGGATGCGGGGTGGTGGCGTTGGCTGCGGCGCGGCTGTATCACCCGCGAGAGGTAGTGGCGCTGGAGCTGCAGGAGACGTTGGCTGCCCTGATTGCGCGCAACGCCGCGCTCAACCAGCTCACAGTCGTGCGCGCGATCGTGGGGGATCTGCGTGCTCAGCGGATTCCCGGCCTGAGCGCGGACAGTTTTGATTATGTGATCGCCAACCCACCGTTTTTTCGCGCTGGCAGCGGACAGGAAAGCCCCCTTGACGGTCGACGCTTGGCCCGCGGCGGCGCTGGCGCGGAGCTGGAAGAGTTCGTGGCGGCGGCCGCGCGCTACCTCAAGAGCACGGGCAAGGCAGGCTTCGTCTTCGATGCGCGCCGCGGCGCGGAGTTGCTTTGCGCGCTGCGGATGCGCCGCCTGGAGCCCAAGCGGATGCGCCTGGTTCATCCCCGCGCCGGCCAGAGCGCAAGCACAATTCTCATCGAAGCATGCAAGGGTGGTGGGGTGGGGCTGGAGGTTGAACCGCCACTGATTTTGTACCGGGAGCCGGGAGTGCTCAGCCAAGAGGCGCGGGTTCTACTGGAGAACGGCGAGCCCGAGCCGCTGCCATGAGCGGGCATGCAAAGCGGTCATGGGCGAGCCAGGAAGTCCAACGCCATTTGCGCGATCAGGTCGGGATTTTCCATCGCGATAAGATGGCCGTACTCGGCCATCGTGACAATTTCCACCTGGGGCAGTGCGCGCTTGAGGGTCAAGGCGTGAGCGGCGCCGGTGGAACGATTGCCTCGCGTGCCGAAGATCACCAAGGCTGGCGCCCGGCATCCCAGTACCCGCCGCAGGGTCTGAAAGCGCAACTCCAGTCGATAGAAGCTGGATTCTATCTCGGGTGGGCATTTAAGCCGCCAGCGTCCCTGTGGGTCCCAGGCCGCCCCCTCCTCGCAGTAGGCGCGTAGCAACTCGGGCTGCCAGCTATCGTAGGGTGGTTTGCCAGCAAAATGCCGATACATTTCGGCCGCATCGGTAAAGCTGGCGCGGCGCCGCAGAGTGCTTTGGACCAGCGGATTTTCAACCGCCGGAGGTTGCCCGATCAGGACCGGCTCGACCATCACCAGGCGAGAGATCAGCGCCGGCTCCTGTGCTGACAGGGCAGCCAGGATGGTAGCGCCGCCGGAATGGCCCACGCCGCGCAACTCGCGCAGCCCCAGTGCCTTTATCAGGGCGTGTAAATCGGCCAGTTGATGCTCCCAGTCGTAGGCGGCATCGGGTGGATGATCGCTGTCACCGTGGCCCCGTTGATCGTAGCTCAGCACTTGGCCAGCGCTGGTGAGGGCCCGCGCGATGGGCGCATATAGGAGCGCCATCATGCCGGTGGCGTGGACCAGCAGGATAGGCCGGCCGTGCCCGCCCCAATCCTGGCAGCGCAGGCGAATACCGTTGACTCGCAGGTCGAAACTCTTGGGCGGTGCCATCGCGCCCGCTATTTTAGCTGCCGGCTGGGAGCAAGGGCAGCGTAAGTTAAGTGTGCCCCTAGCACCTAGTCAGCAGGGAAATGGAACGGCCGATCGCACGTGACAAGTACTTTTTTGTGGGGCCGGACAAATTTGAGGTTCGCGGCGTTAGCTATGGGCCGTTCGCGCCCAACGCGCGCGGCGAACCTTATCCGGATTCGGCATTGGTGGCGGCCGACTTCGCGCGCGCCCGCGAATTGGGCGCCAACCTATTGCGGCTATATGCGATGCCGCCGGAGTGGCTGCTCGAACTGGCGGCGCGGGCCGAACTACGTCTGATGGTCGGGGTGGCTTGGCCCAGCTACGTGATGGTGTTGGATTCGCCCGACCTGATAAAACAGGTGCGCTTGGCGTTGGTAGCCACAATCGAGCGGATGCGGCCGTGGCGGGAATGGCTATTCGCTTATTGCCTGGCCAATGAAATTCGCCCCGACGTGGTCCGTTATCATGGCGTACGGCGGATACGTCGCTTTGTGCGCCAGCTCTATCGATTGGGTTCAAGCCTGGATCCCGAGGGCTTGTTCACGCTTGCCGCTTATCCTCCCAGCCAGTACCTCGATCTCAGTTTTTTGGACTTCGCCTGTTACAATCTCTACCTCCACTCATTGGCCGATTTTCGGAACTATCTGGGCCATTTGCAGGCTCAATGCGGAACGCGTCCGTTGCTGGTGGGCGAGACGGGGCTGGATACCGTGCGCAATGGCGAAGCGGCGCAGGCGGCGTTGCTGCCCCGGCTGATCGCGGCTGGCGCCGAGACCGGAGTGGCGGGCATGATTCTGTTCGCGCTGACCGACGAATGGCATACCGCCGGCGCTGACATCACTGACTGGGCCTTCGGCTTGCTCACCCGCCAGCGTCATCCCAAGCTCGCCTTTGCCGCGGTGGCCAGGCAGTGGACGCGACCTGCGCTAGTTGCGGCGCCGATGGTGTCGGTGGTGGTGGCTGCATACAATGCGGCGCAGACGCTGGGCTCATGTCTGGCTTCGCTGCAGGCGCTGGACTATCCCGCCTACGAGGTAATCGTGGTCGATGACGGCTCACAGGACCAAAGCTGGGAGATCGCCCGCACCGCAGGAGTCACTGTGCTGCGCACCAGCCATCGCGGTCTAAGTGCCGCCCGCAACCTGGGAATTGCCGCCGCGCGCGGCGAGTTCGTCGCATTTATCGACGCCGACGCGAAGGCGGACCGCGATTGGCTGAGCCAATTGATAGCCACGATGCGCCATCATCGAGCCGCCGCCGCGGGCGGCTCGGTGGTCGCGGCGCCGGTCGCGACGCCGTTGGCCGCGGCGTTGGCGGCCGCGCCCGGCCAAGCCACCGCGGTCCACCTAGCGGGCGTGCGCCTGCTCCATCTTTGTGGATGCAACATGGCGATGCAGCGCAGGGTGCTAGAGGCCATGGGAGGCTTTGATCCCCGCTTTACCACCGCCGGCGACGACGTGGATATTTCCCGCCGTCTGGCCGCCGCCGGCGCGGCGATCATGTATGCGCCGGGCGCAGTGGTACACCATCGCGCCCGTGCCTCGCTGTTCTCCTACCTAAGCCAGCAGCGCGGTTATGGGCGAGCGGAAGCGATACTAGGGTACAAGTATCGAGCCGCTGCGAGGCCGTCCCAGGATCGCGTGGGCGGGCGCTGGAAAGCTCGCATCTATCGGGGTGAATGGGGACAAGGATCGTTTCAGAGCCTCTATCCTGCTAGTTCCGACTTGATTGAGCTGCCGCGCGAATTCGCCTGGGTTACAGTGGCAGCCGCCGCCTGCCTGCTAGGCGCTTGGGCGCCATGGTTGACGGCACTGGGAGCATGCGCGCTGATGCTGACGGTGCTAAGCGCTGTGAGCTACGCGCGCAGGGCGCGGTTGGCGCGCGAATACGACAGGTTCGCGGTACGATGCCGGTTGGGTTGCCTGGCGCTCATCGGCCCCGTCTGCCGGGGTGCGGCGCGATGGGTCAAGCGAGTGGGGCTGGCCGCGGCCAGGCTGCGGCGCTCGTGAGCACGGCGGCGGTGTATTGGTGGATGGCGCGGCAGATGCGCCGTCATCTAGCGGGTCTGGGCCTGGTGGGCGCTCAAATCGCGATCATCACCGCCTTGGAGCTGCTCAAGCCTTGGCCGCTCAAGATAGTGATCGACAATGTGTTGGGAAAGGTGCCGCTGTCCAGCCGGCTAGGGCCGCGGATACTTGGGCTGGCGCACGCGGGCTGGTTGTTGCCCGCGGCCTGCCTGGCACAACTGGGAATTTATCTGCTCCTCGCATTGCTTCAATTGGCCAACACGCACAGCACGGTAGTGATCGGCCAGCGGATGGTCGCCGACTTGCGCGCGCACCTGTTCGATCATCTTACCCGCCTTTCCTGGCGCTTCCATCGCAACCGCTCGCTGGCTGATCTGATGGTGCGGGTTGCCTCCGATTCCTACGGCGTCCAGGCCCTGGCGATGAATGGGGTTTTTCCTGCCGCGGCTTCGCTGCTGCTGCTGGTCGCGATGCTAACCGCGATGGCGCGTATCGATATGGTTTTGGCGCTGGCCGCGCTATTGGTGTTGCCCGCCTTGGCGCTGGCAATTTTGGTGCTCAACCCGCGAATCGAGCGCACCGCGCTGGCGGCGCGAATGGCCGAGGGGGCAATCTACGATGCTGCCCACCGCGAGTTGGCTGCGCTGGAACTGCTCCAGGCCTACGGCGCGGAGCGTCAGGCCAGCCGGCGCTGGCGGTTGGCAAGCGCGCTCAATCTCAAGCGCAATCTCAACCTGTACTTGATGCAGACGTTATACGGGGGGATGGTCAGCGTGTTGCTGGCAGCTGGGGCGGCGGGCGTAATCTATCTGGGCGCGCGCCACGTCGTCCAAGGACGCTTGAGCGTAGGCGATCTAGTGGTGTTTGTCGCGTACCTGGGTTCGATGTACGCCCCGTTGAGCCACTTGTTCCAGACCCATGGTGCCAGTCAAAGCGCCCTGGCCAGCCTGCGTCGCTGTCTGGAGTTGCTGGCCGAAACCATTGAAATCGCCGACGCGCCCGGCGCGCTGCCCCTGACCCGACCACGTGGCGCGCTGCGAATAGAGGGGCTGAGTTTCAGCTATCCCGCTGGCGCGCCGCTGCTGGCGGAAGTCAGTTTGACGGCGGCGCCGGGCGCGACCTTGGTGATCGTTGGTCCCAGCGGGGCGGGAAAGACCACTTTGGCCGGTTTAATCGCGCGCTTTGATGAACCTAGTGGCGGGGTTATCGAGATCGACGGCCAGCGGGTGCAATCCTTGACGATTGGATCCCTGCGCCAAGCCATTGCGATGGTTCCGCAGCGGCCGATGCTATTGGCAGGCTCGCTGCGCGCCAATCTGACCCTGGGCTGTGCGAAAGCAAGCCGCGCGCGCATCGCACGGGTGGTTCGAGTATTTGGCCTGGAGCCGTTGATCGCGCGCCTGGGCGGGCTCGATGCACGCGTGGGGCAGGGCGGTGCGCCGCTTTCGCTGGGCGAGATCCAGCGCATCGCGCTGGCGCGCGCGATGCTCAAGCAAGCCGCCCTGATGATATTGGACGAGCCGACCAGCGCGCTGGATGCGGAGAGCGAAGCGCAGCTACTGAGTGCGATGCGCGCATTGGCGCCCAACCGCACCGTCGTCCTGATTACCCATCGTCTGTCGGCGGCTAGAATTGCTGATCGAATCGCGGTCTTGCGCGGCGGGCGGATTGAAGAGGGTGGGACCTTCGATCAATTGGTCGCACGTGGCGGCTACTTCAGCTATCTCTACCATCTGCAAAGCGGCGGCATGACGCAGGGCGCGAGTGGATTGGAGACCGCGCGCGCGATAAGCGCCCGCTGAGCGAGAGAGCATGTTTAATATTGGATTAACCGGCGGGATCGGCTCGGGCAAAAGCACGGTTGCCGCCATCTTGCGCGAACTGGGCGCGCCCGTGATCGACGCCGATCAGTTGGGACACGAGGTCTATCGGCCCGGCCGCCCGGCCTTTAACGACGTGGTCGCGACCTTCGGACGTGAGATTGTTGCTCCCGATGGCACGATCGACCGTCGCCGCCTGGGCGCGATCGTGTTCGCCGAACGCGCCGCGCTGGCCAAGTTGGAGGCGATTGTCCACCCGCTGATCCTGGCGGAAATCAAAGCGCGGGTAGGCGTGCTGCGCGCTCAGGGCGAGCGGCGTCCGATCGTGATCGAGGCGGCGATTTTGCTCGAGGCGCGTTGGCAGGATTTTTTCCAGGAGATCTGGCTGGTGGTGGCCGAGCGCGCCGACGTGGTGCGCCGTCTGGCGCTGCAGCGGGGCATGGATGCGACCCAGGTCGCGGCCCGCATCGCGGCCCAGATGCCGGAGGCAGAACGCCGCGCGCGCGCCACTTTGGTTATTGACAATCAGGGTAATCTGGAAGATTTGCGGGTGCGCGTGCGCGGCTTGTGGGAGCAATCGCTCAAGCGGGCCAACGATGCGTCGTGAACGTCGTCTTGCCTGCCCTGCTATTAGTTAATTGCCCATTAATAGATCAAATACGTACGCACGGAGCATTGATGAAGATTCTGATCATGGGAGCGGGCGCCATCGGCGCCTACTACGGCGCGCGCTTGCAACAGGCGGGCGAGGACGTCACCTTCTGTGCGCGCGGCGCGCATCTGCGAGCCCTGCAGAGCCAGGGGCTGAGCGTGACCAGCCCGCTGGGAGACTTCCATCTGCCAGTGACCGCAGTCGCCGAGCCAAGCCAGCACCAGCCCTACGATTTGATCATCTTTTGCGTCAAGAGCAACGATACCGAGGCGGCAATTGCCCAATGCCAGGGCTGTTTGGCGGCGGACGGGATGGTGTTGACGATACAAAACGGAGTTGAAAACGAAGGCCGACTGATTGCGAGCTTTGGCGCCGGCGCGGTGCTATCGGGCAACGCGCGCATTGGGGCCGAGCTGACCGGGCCTGGCCACGTGCGCCATTCGGCCGCCGGCTATATCGAATTCGGCGAACTGGATGGCACAATCAGCGGACGCGCGCAAAAGCTGGCCGACACGATGGGACGGGCCGGTATCCTGGGTGCGTTGTCGGATAAGATCCGCGACCTGCGCTGGGAGAAGTTGATGTGGAACGCGACCTTCAACACGATCTGCGCGCTGGCTCGCTGTACCGTCGGGCGAGTGCTCGACGATCCACGGGGATTGGAGTTGGTGCGTCAGATGCTCGAAGAGGTGCGGATGGTAGCCGGCGCCGAGGGCGCCCGTATCGGGCCCGAGCGCACCGACGCCTTACTGGCCTTTACCCGCAAGCATTTCTATACCAATCGTCCTTCGACCCTTCAGGATTTGGAGCGGGGTCGCCGCATGGAGGTTGAAGCTCTGATCGGGGTAGTGGTGCGGTTGGCGCGCCTGCATAATCTGGCGGTGCCGGCTAGTCAGACGATTTACGCGTTGCTGAGCCTGGCCAACCCGACGCCGGTGTAAGACACGTCTTTCGATGTGGTGGGACAGGTTATTCACTTCGCTTCATTCAGACAATTGGTGTGAGGTAGTACGCGGGCGCCGGCAAGTTGGGTCAGATCGCGCAGACCACGATGCGCGCCGGCGTGCCCAGAATGGTCACCGGGAGCACTGCGCTAGGAGTCAGATCGCTGCGCGCGATGCTCTCGCGTAGCAGGCCGCCCTCGCCGCTGAGCATCACCAGCCTACCGCCCGGAACCAGTACCCGGCGAAATTCGCCCATCAGGCGGGGATAGAGGCGGCGGTTATCGGAATGTGATCCGATGCGCCGGCCCCAGGGCAGATTGACAATAACCCGGGTGACGCTGGCGTCTCGCAAAGGAAGTGCGGTGGCATCCCACAGGCGTAACTCGATGGGCTTGTAACGCGGGCCAATATTCTCGCGCGCCGCGGCCAGCACCGCCTCATTGTGGTCGCCGCCGAGCAACATCCGATAGCGACCCAGATGAGCGCGTTCGATCAAAATCGTCCCCGCGCCGCACAGCGGATCGACTACTACGTCGTCGTCCTGAGGTTGCGACAGCCAAGCCATCGCGGCCGCGACCGAAGGGCGCAGGGAGCCGGGAAAGTGAGCGACCTTGTATTGGCGTTGGCGCATCCGGTCATCGCTCAAGCGCAGCGCCAGAATCAGTTCGTCCTGCAGCAAAGTGGCCCAGAATTCGACCTCGCCGTCGGCCTGTGCGCGCCAGCGATGGTCGCCCCGTTCGCCGATGCCGCGCTCGAGTGCGCGCGCCAGATCAACGCGGCGAAACTGATGGTCGCCCACCACTCGCACCAGCACGCGAAACGACAGCCGATAGCCGGCGCGGCTGCCCGCCGTCACCTGCACGCGGCTAAGAAGGGCCTGCTCGACAAAGGGCGCCGCGCGCGCCAGGCGGCGAGCCGCTTCCAACCCGTGCTCGTCGGTGGCGATACCACGCGCATAGCCGACCATTGCGAACAGATCCTCGGCACAACGTAGCCGAGCCAGCAGTCGCGGATCGGGAGCGTCGAAGACGGCCAATCCGGAACGATCGGGCACTACCCGCCGTCCGAGCTCGGTTACGCCCGCGATGCGGCTCACAGCCTCGCTGATCACGACCGCCTCTAGCCCAGGCTGGGTGTGGGCGATGATCGTTTGGGAGGAAAACTTCAGGCGCGGCGCGGCGTGCACCTGCGCCGTGGAGACGAGCTGGGTGGAGGGCTTAAATTGCTTGCGTATCGTCGCCATCCGCACCCTTGTTGCGCCGTCAGCTCGCCGCCGCGCACGGTTGGCTCCTTGGCCTGCTCTGACCGAACATCCTGTCCGCCGGGAAATGCGCGCCTGCTGAGCGAGATGGCGGCGGAGGCGTGGATTAAAATGCTATCTGCGCGAAACGTACTCGTGGGTTTCGGTGTTGACCGTAATCACGTCGCCTTCGTTGACGAAATGAGGCACCTGGACCACCAGCCCGGTTTCCGTGGTCGCGGGCTTGAGGGTGTTGGTCACCGCGGCGCTTTTCATTCCAGGGTCGGTCTGAACCACCTTCATTTCGATCGTCTTGGGCAGCTTGACGTTGAGCGGCGTGTTTTCATGCAGTTCGACTTCCACCTGCAGATTGGGCGAGAGGAAAGGTACGACCTCTTCGATAAGCTCGCGGGGAATCGTGCTTTGCTCGTAGCTTTCCGTATTCATGAAGTGGAAGTCCTCGCCGTCGCGGTAGAGAAATTCCATCTGGATCTGGTTTAGGATCACGCGCTCGACCCGGTCTTCCGAGCGGAAGCGGTTTTCAGTCTGGGAACCGGTCTTGATGTTGCGCAGCTTGGTCTGCACCATGCCCCGCCAGTTGCCGGGCGTGATGTGAGTGATGGTCATGATGCGCCACAGGTCTTTGTTGTACTCGATAACCATGCCGGGGCGTAACTGAGTGGCCTGCAATAGCATTCGATAGTCTCGCCGAGAGAATTAACGGTTGAAAGGCACTAAGCGCTGCCGCTCCGTGCTTTTAAATTGTCAAGCTACAGCGAGGCTGCATCCGTGGCAAGCTGGTTCACGAGCGCCTGGTCGCTGCTATTGAGGCTGGCGTGGGAGGATTGGGAAAAGCGCCGGAACCTTTGAGCCGTTTCCGCCTGTGCTTCTGCGCTCGCCGAACCCGTCTAACGAGGTGAGACACCCGGGCCCGGTGCGAAGGGGCCGTAATGGACTCCCGGACCGGGCACGACCGGAACCGTGCTGCCACCATAGGGCAAGATGCCATAGGGGTTGGTGCCGTACGAGTACGGACTGGCCCCATAGGGATAGCTGGGGGGGAAGGTGGCGTCGCCGCCGTAGATCGGTTGACTGGTGACCGCGCCGCTTGAGTCCATCGCCTGCACAACCGGGATTCCTAAAGCGGTATTGAAGCGGGCGACAAAGGGAATCTGGCGGTAGCCACCGGGCACCGTTCCCATCTCGCCGCCGACATTGATTGGTGCAATCAACTGTCCGTTTTGATAAATCCCGGCGCCTACGACATTCAGCCCATAGATTATGCCGCTGACCGCCATCAGGTCGGGGCCGATCGATTGCATCCCGGTGATCTGGATTCTGGTCGTAGGAGGGAAGGAATTGTACACCTCAGCTGGATAAGTATTGGCGCCGTAGGTTTGGCCGGTGTTGTTCAGCACAGTTTCCTGATAGCGGCCGCCGCGTGTGTACACCCGCACGCTGGCCTGATTGCCACGCAGCTCGAAGTTGGTGGCAAAATTGGAGATATGGTAGCCCGCTCCCGCCAGCACGGGAATTTGTCTCACCATCCGATGGTCGACGTAAATTCCCGCGCGCGTTATGTCCGCGCCGGCGATCTGTCCGGCCACCGCATATTGCCGCAGCGCGGAATTGGCCAGCGCAAACTGGCTGATATTGATAGAGACTTTGGGGGCCGGTCGGTTCATTGGTGGCAAGGTTTCCCCAACCTCGGCCGGCGCTCCCGCCATCGATATCGCCGCTTGCGCGCTATGTCCGCTGCCGTCGTAAACTCGGATAACGCTGCCCGCGGGTGGTGGCGCGATAGTTAGGTCCAGTTCGATCCGCTGATCGCGCCGATCGGGAGTAGGACGCAAATCGGTTATTTCTTCATTCCCCGCATAGATGCCCGCCGAAGTGATGTCGCGCCCCGTGATTACTCCCTTGATGTGCAGCTGGTCGGCGCTATCGAATCTTGTGGAATCAATCCGCACCGAGAGATCCGAGGACGCGCCGGTCCCGGCTGGAACTAGCGTGGGCACGGCTTCGGAAGCAGCAGTCGCCGGAATCGCGATTTTTAGTGTAGCCAATTCCTCTTTCATCTTCGTCCATTGAGCCCGATTCAGATCGGCGCCGGCGCCCTGCAGGGTCGAATCCACCGCCGCCTGGTCGCGCTCCAGCGCGGCCAGGGCGGCGCCGGCCTGCTCGCCCGCGTTCTCCTTGAGCGCGCGCAACAGGGTTTGCGAGTCGGCGGCGTACATTCCGATCGGACCCAGCAGGGCGCTGGGTTGGCTGTGAGCGTGGGTAGCGTTAAGCGTGTCGAGCAGGGCAAAGGCCTGATCGCTCAGCGTGCGCGCCAGCGCGGTAGGAGCTTGGGCCTGCGCCAGTTCGCCCGGCAGCAGCGTCAGAACCAGCGCCAGGAGGGCAAAGGCTCGAACTAACCGCGCCATCTTTTAACCTCCCGATACGAACTATGCCAGCTCTCCACTGATTGCGCGGTAGTCGTCTGGAACAGGGCGTGTGGCAAAGCCGGTTCGATCTGTTAAATTACAATAAATATGGAGCAAGCACGCGCCAACCTGATTTCGAACGAGCCTCAGCGGTTGAGTTTGGCGCCGGGCCTGGGCTGGCGAATTCGGCTCGCGACCCTGATCGTGCGGGTCACGGGCGAGGATCGGGTGCCTTTCCTCCACGGGATGTGCAGCAACGATGTCAAGGGGATGGCGCCCGGCTCGATCGTCTATGCCTTGATGCTCACCGATCACGCCCACATCATCAGCGATATTCACGTGTGGGCGCAAGCCGATGCACTGTGGCTGGAGATCGACCGCGAGTTATGGCCCACCACGCAGGCGCACTTGGAGAAATTTCTAGTTGCCGACGACGTCGAATTCGAGCAATGTCCTCAGGCCGCGGTGATGGAATTGCTGGGCGATCCGGCCTCGCTGGCGCATGCAACCCGCCTCATCGACGCGCCGTTGCCGGGTCATTTTACCACGCGCGATGGGTTGATGATCGGACGCATTCAGCGCTACGGCCAGGATGCCTGTTGCGTCATCGGACCGCGCGATCAACTGGAAGCGCTCGGGGCGGGGCTCCAGTCCTCGTGGTCCATGCTTGGCGAGGCCGATTGCGAGCGGCTGCGGATCGAAGCGGGATGGGCACGGGTGGGACAAGATACCAACGATCGCACGCTCGCGTTAGAGGCACGACTGGAGCGGGCTATTTCCTTTAGCAAAGGATGCTACCTGGGTCAGGAGACCGTGGAGCGTGCCACCTCGCGCGGCGGAGTGAAGCGGCGCCTGATGGGTCTGCGAATTGACGCTGCCGCCAGCGCGCCAGGGGGTTCGATCGAATTGGCTGGCCGCGCGGTAGGTCAATTGACCAGTGTCGCCCGCTCGCCGCGCTACGGGCTTATCGGTTTGGGGATCATTCAGCAGGCGGCTTGGCCGCCGGGGACGGAAGTCACGATCGTATCGCCGCAAGCGAAGCTTGCGGCGCATATTTGCGAGCTGCCCTTTGAGCAGTGAAGGGTGTACTTGAGGGGAGGATGTGAATGGCCAATCTGTTGGGCAAGCGCTACATGTGCGCCAAATGTGGAACCGAGGTGCTGTGCAACAAGCCGGGCGAGGGCACGGTGGAATGCTGCGATCAGCCCATGCAAATCAAAGAAGCCAAAGCGCTACCCGCCTCCGACTGAGCGTAATGATTCGAGAGGTAGCCGGCGCGATCGCTTTTTCCCAAACCAGCGAGCAAGCTTGCACCACCCGCGGTACTTAGTGGGTCATGACTGACGGGCAACCGGATTTAGTGCTGCACGGGGCTCGGCTGTGGGGGCGTCCGGATTGCGACGCAGTAGCGGTAGCGGGCGGCGCGATCGTTGCTTGCGGCCGATTCTCGGAGCTGAGCGCCAGTGTTGGCCCGCGTACCTATCTAATTCCGTTGGGTGGGCGCCTGCTGGCGCCCGGTTTTATCGATTCCCACCTGCATTTCATGGAAGCGGCGGCGGCTGCCGCGGGGGTGCGCTTGAACTCGGTGCGCAGCTTGCAGGAGTTGGAGCAGGAGTTGCGTCAGGCGGCGGCCCGCACCGCGCCCGGCAACTGGCTGCGAGTGTTTGGCTGCGACGAAAGCTTGTTGCGCGAGCGGCGCGGGCCGCGGCGCGAAGAACTAGACCGCGCCACGCCCAGGCATCCCTTGCGCCTACGCCATCAAACCCTGCACGCCTCCTGGCTCAATTCGCGCGCGATCGCTCTGCTGGGGCTGGAGCGCTCCGATTTCATACCGCCGCCGGGCGCTCGTTTGTCCCGCGACGCCAACGGCCGAGTGGAGAGCTTGGTGGTTGGGATGGAAGATTGGCTGGGCGCGCGCCTGCCGCGCGTGCTGGCGGCCGATTTGCAGAGTCGCGCGCGCACCTTCAGTCGCGAGCTGGCGGCCGCTGGAGTAACGGCATTTACCGACGCCGGCGCATGCAACGACCTGGCCCAGTTAGCGACTTTGGCTGAACTGTGCGCCGCCGGTGCGATCACCCAGCGCATCTCGGTGATGCTGGGCGAAGGGCAGATAGCGCATTTTCCTTCGACCAAGGAGTTATCCCAGGGGGCGCGGGTGGCGTGTACAGGGATTAAATTTCGCGCCGCCCCGGCTTCGCCACAGCGAGTGGAGAGCGTTCGTCGCGCCTTGGAAATGGGAGCCAGCTGCGCCTTTCACGCCACCGAGATTGAAGAGCTCGAAGCTGCGCTCAACGCGGTGGAAGCGGCGGTTGCGGGCTTGAAGCGGCCGCCCACCGCGCCCTGCCGGATCGAGCATGGCGGGATAATCACCGACGAGCAGGCCACGCGTATCGCCGCCCTGGGTGCCTGGGTGGTGACCAATCCCGGCTTCATCTACTATCGCGGCGCGAAATATTGCGACGAGCCGGGCCTGACGCCCTACCTTTATCGCGCGCGCAGTCTGCTGCGCACCGGAATTCCACTGGCGGCCGGCACCGATGCGCCGGTAACCCCGGCCCGCCCGCTGGTGGCGATCGCCGCCGCCATCGCCCGAACCACGTTGGAGGGAGCCCAATTGGGGGCTGATGAAGCTTTGCCGTTGCCCCAGGCCTTCGACCTTTTTACTCGCGCCGGCGCCGAGTTGGCGGGCTGGCCGGCGGGCGCGTTGCAGCCGGGTCTGGCCGCCGACATGATCGTGATGGCGGCCGATCCCAGCCAGCTCACGCCGGCGGAACTGGCTGCTGTGCCGATCGATTTGACGATCATTGGCGGACGAGTGGTATATGAGCGCGGGCGGCCCGAAACCATCACTGGTATCCCCGGATTCTGAACCATCGGCCACCGTGCTGCTGGACAAGCGCGGTCCGGTAGCTTGGCTGACCCTCAATCGGCCGGAGGTCTTCAACGCCTATAACCTTCGCATGCGCGACGAACTCTACCAGGCCTTGTGGGCGGTCCACCATGACCCCGAGGTCGGCGCTATGGTGTTGGCCGGTGCGGGTGCCGCCTTTTGCAGCGGCGGTGACGTAAGCGAATTCGGCCAGGCGCCTTCGCCGATCGTGGCCCGTTGGGTCCGCTTTCGGCGTGATGTTTGGCAACTCTTGCGCAGCCTGCCCGTGGTTTCCATCGCGGCCCTGCACGGCTACGCCGTGGGTGGTGGATTGGAGATGGCATTGCTGTGCGATTTCGCGATCGCCGCCAGCGATACCCGGCTGTCTCTGCCCGAGACCGCAATGGGGATGATTCCGGGGGTGGCGGGAACCCAGACGGCGCCGCGACGGTTGGGGCTGGGATGGGCGCTCGATCTTGCCTTGACCGGTCGTTGGATTGACGCGAATCTGGCGCGACGTATAGGTTTGGTGGCCGAAATCAGCCCGCCGTCCCAGCTCGATGCGAGGGTTCAGCGGCTGGCTCTTAAGTGCAGCCGCTTCCCGCGCGCGCTCAGCGCGGCGCTGCGATGCGCGGTGTGGGAAGGGCTGGAGTTGCCCATGGCGCAGGCTCTCAGGCACGAGCGCAATCTGGCGGCGCGAGTGAAATCATTCGCCTGAACCTTCGACGCAGGAACACTTGAGTGAATACCGTTGGCTTTCTCTCCATTCCGGCTGGCCTGTTTCCCGACCAGGAAATCCTGGTCTTCGGTCGCCGCCGCTACACTTACGCGCAACTCGCTGAGCTGAGCGCGCGGATCTGCACGGTCTTTGCCAATTTGGGCCTTGAGCGCCACGAGCAGGCCGCGGGCGGGGCCGACGTGGTTGCGGTGCTCGATACCAACTCCGACCTTTATCTGGCGGCCTACTATGCCGCGGCTCGAGCCGGCCTGACCTTTCTGCCGCTCAATTACCGAGCCAAGGCGCCCGAGTTGGAATACATGCTAGCCACCGCGTGCGCGCGGGTTTTGCTGGTGGGCGAGCGTTATCGCCCCACGCTGGCCCAGCTTCGCGACCGCCTGCCCGCCCTCCACGCCATTATCGACCTGGGCGAAGACAGCCCGGATAATCTGCGCCAGATGGCGGAGGCGGCCATGCCCGCGCAGTGGGAGGCTGAAATCGCCGAAGAAGATACCTCAATCCTAATGTACACCAGCGGCACCACCTCGCAGCCCAAGGGCGTGATGTTGAGCTTTCACGACTTCACCGCCTATGTGACCGCCAATGTCGAGATGGCCGACGGCGGCGAGCGCGGTGTCGCGCTGATTTGCGTGCCCTTTTACCATATCGCCGGCGCCACCGCGATGATGAGTTCGCCATGGAGTGGCCGCAAGATGATCGTGATGCCTCAATTCGAGCCGCGAGCTTGGCTGGAACTGGTGGCGCGTGAGCGGGTAACGCACGCTTTCGTCGTGCCCACGATGCTCAAGCAGTTGCTCGACGAGCCGGCCTTGGCTCACACTGATCTCTCTAGCCTGCAGAATCTAGCCTACGGCGGCGCTCCGATGCCGCTTGGGGTCATCCGCCGCGCGATCGAAGTGCTGCCCCGGTCCGTTGGATTCGTCAATGCCTACGGCCAGACCGAAACCACCTCGTCGCTGACCGTGTTGGGGCCCGAAGACCATCGCTTGGAGGGCAATCCCGAAGAGATCGAGCTTAAGCTTAAGCGCCTAGGCTCGATCGGCCGGCCCCTGGCGGACGTCGAAGTGATGGTGCGCGACGAAAGCGGCAACCGACTGGGACCCGACCAGGTCGGCGAACTGTGTATCCGAACCCCCCGCGTGATGAAAGGCTACGCCGGCCATCGCGACGAGTTGGCCTTGGGCGATGGATGGCGAGCCACCGGCGACCTGGGTTGGATCGACCGCGGCGGGTATGTCTTTTTCGCGGGACGCAAGGACGATTTGATCATCCGCGGCGGCGAGAATATCGCTCCCGCCGAGGTCGAGGCGGTGCTGATGAGCCATCCCGCAGTGGAAGAGGCGGCGGTGGTGGGTTGGCCCTCGCAGGAGTGGGGGCAGACGGTGGCGGCTTTCATCGTGGTGCGTGCGGGCCATAAGCTCGACAGCGCGGAACTGCACGCGTTTTGCTCAGCCCGCCTGGCCAGCTTCAAATGCCCCAAGGATTATCGCTTCATTGCTGCCCTGCCGCGCAACCCGCTGGGCAAAATCCTGCGCAAGGAACTGCGCGCTATTGACTGAGCCGAATCGATCGCGCCGTGCCGTGCCGCCATCCGGACGCGTGATTATTCGGCGCCTGCCGGGTTATGTAAGCGCCGTATTGGAAGCACCGCGCGCCAATCGGCTCACTGCCAGGATGGCGCAAAATCTGATCGAACTGGCCGAAGAGGTGGAAGACGACGACGGCGTGCGCTTTGTGGTAATCGCCGGCGGCGGTGGAAATTTTTGCGCCGGTTTTCAGCCCGACGTGGACGGGGCGGTAGTGGAATCGCTCGCCGCGCTCAGTAAGCCCACGCTGGCCGTGATCGAAGGCCAGGCTTTTGACGAGGGACTGGAGCTTGCTCTGGCGCTGGACCTGCGCGCGGCCCATGCCGGCGCGCGGATGGGGTTGCGCCAATTGCTGCGTGGGCAGTTGCCGCGCTTTGGTGGCAGCCAGCGCTTGCCTCGCCTGATCGGGGTTGCGCCGGCGCTGCGGATGATGCTGACCGGCGCCACCGTGTCGGGCCGCCAGGCGCTGAAGCTGGGGCTGGTAACCTACGCGCCGGCCAGCAAGGCGGCGTTGGCAGCGCTCAGGGCTAAGCTGATCGCGAGCCTGCTTGCGCGTGCGCCGCTAGCCACGCGGTTGGTCAAAGAGGCGATTGTCAAGGGCTACGATCTGACCTTGGATCAGGGCATTCGGCTGGAAGAGGATCTCTACGCGCTGCTCCAAACCACCGCCGATCGGGCCGAGGGTGTGCGCGCTTTCCTGGACAAACGCAAACCGCTATTCAAGGGAAGATGAGCGTTTGGGAGTAAGTTCCGTCAAGATGGCTAACCAGCTAGGCAAGATTTACATTTGCGGTAAGTGCAATTCGCAGGTCATTGTGACCAAGGCCGGCGCCGGTGTGCTGAAATGCTGCGGCGTGGCTATGGAACAGAAAAAGTAACCACTATCGAAGCGTGCGGCGCGGTTCATTGCTGCGCTTCTTTTTCCGCAAGGTACACGCCGACCTGAAGATGGCTGGCGATGTCGACTCTCGTTACCGTGGTGGCTCGCGTCCCACCGGGGCGAATGAGAGGCTGTCGACAGCCAGCGCCGGTACGTAAAAAACATGCGGCTCGCCCCATACCAGGGCGAGATGGGTGCGATTGCCGGCGGCACGGACGGCGTTGAAGACTTCGTCGATGTTGGCGTTGATACGCAGTCGATTGGGCACGATTGGCGCGCTTACGCGGCCGTCTACGATCAGGTAGGAATCGCCGCTCACGGTGCAGGTAAAATCACCGGCTCGCTGGCCGTTAATCGGATAGGTGTACCAGACCCTCCCGACTTGGATGCCGTGGCGGATATCACCCGCCAGCTTGCCTTCTTCCCTGCCGCCCCGTGCTCGCAACGCAACGTTGCTAGCCACCGCGCGTGGCGGCGCGTCGAAACGCCGTCCGCCGTAACTGCCCAGCCGCCAGCCGCAATTGGGCTTGAGGGCGAGGCCGGAGGTCTGCGCCGCCACCCCGGCTTGCGCCGCGCGTAGCCGCAGGGTGTCGTAATAGGAGGCCATCAAGCCAGCGACCTTGCCGTTGCGAATCAGGCTGGTGCGCGTGGTTGAGAGTCCCTCGCAGCTAATCTGCCGATGGAGCGCGCCCCAGGCGGCGCGCGGGTTGTCCTCCAGATCGAGCCGGGGATCCATGACCGCGCTCGCCAAGCGTCCGTAGTAGGCGGAATCGGCGCGGTAAAACGACGCCGCGCTGAGCGAGGGTAGCACCATGTACCCTAGGATTTCGGCGATCGGCTGGGGGCCAAGCAATACCGGATAGCGCCCCTCGGGTGGACAGATGCCATTGCCGCCGCGCAGCGCCCCAGCCATTGCCTGGGCACCCAGTTGGACGGCCTGCTCTAATTGATCGATTGAGCGGCCGGCGGCGCTAGCGGCTGACTTGGCGCCGGTGGCTTCGATTACTACGGTGACCGTGGCGGTGAAATGGGCGCTTTCGTCGGCGCGGATACCGCTTAACTGGGAGCCCGCCACTGCGATTCGATCGCGGGTCAGGGTAAGGTCGCCGCCGACGATCAGTGCGGGCGGATTGGGCACCTCTTCGCGATGGTCGAAGGTATCGAGTGCTCCGCGCAGAATGCGCCAGGCATAGCCGGTCAGCGCTAACGAAGTCAGCCCCATCAAGCCAGGGCGTTCCCACGTGGCTGCGGCCGGCGCGCGGCTGGCCGGTAGGCTTTGAAAATGGGGGTCATGGACCGCCTCGCGGCGTGCTTGTGCCAGGGCCGCGCAAAGAGATGGAAGGTTGAGCTCTCCTGCGCGCGAGGCGCTGCCGAAGCGTGCCGGATCGTCGTCGGTTAAGACACGAACCGCCAGCCCCTGGCTGTGAAGTGACTTGGTTTCTTCGACCCCGCGCGAGGGCAGGTCGGAAGTGTAATTGAGCCGCGCGACGATCTGTTCGCCGCTTTGCGCATAGATTTCGAATTGGCGCAGGCCGGGCTCGCGCGCCGCCCGCGCTAAGCCCCGAGTCAGGAAATCGCGCAGTGCGTGCAGGGTTGGCATCGGGTCAGACTCCCAACAAATAGCCGCGCGAGCGCAAGGTGGGTCCACCGTTGGACATGCGCTTTATCTGCATGGGCTGTCCTTTGCCGCAATTGGGGATCGCGAACAGGTGCAAATCGTTGCCCGCCGCGTCGATTTGGCTGAAGAAGCGCTTGGCGTCGGCGGCCAGGCTGCCGGCGCGATAAAGCTGGCCCAGGCGCCCGTGCTCGATCGCATAGACGCGGCGGGCCGAGATGCGGAAGTTCTCGCGAGATTCGGCGATGGAAGGCGTGCGACTGCCGCACACGTAATAGCCGTGGTTCACTTCGCCGATGATTTCCTCGGGGGTACGCTGGCCGGGCAGGATGAAGGTGTTGGACATGCGAATCAGCGGTGCGTAGGGTGCTGCGCTGGCCCGTGCCGACCCGTTGGGCGCTACGCCTAGGATCGCGGCGGTGGCGCGCGAGTTGAGAAAGTCCACATATATTCCGCGATCGATATGCGTCACACGCTGGCCGGCCACTCCTTCGTGGTCATAGGCGTAATGGCCATAGCCGGGCAGGCTCGGATCGGAGCAGGCGGACAACAGCGCAGAGCCAATCTGGCAGCCGATTTGATTATCGCTCAGCGAGCGCAAAAACCAGCTCCGGCCAGCGTATCCTGCTTCCATCTTGAGGGCGCGGTCGGCTTCGCTGGGATGCCCCACGATCTCGTGGGCTACTAGCGCGTTGAAATGGGGATCGGTGACAACCACCGCCTCTTCCTCCGATGGACGCAGGGCAGGAGCGGCAGCCAGCATCCGAGCCTCGCCGGCCAGATCGAGCGCAAACTGGCGCAGCGAGGGAGTCACCATCGGCGGCTCGCCCCCGCCCTCGAAGAGGACTTCGGGTCCGAGCTGTTGGCCGATACTGTCATGGGACTCGTCATGCCCCTGGGCGCTCTGCGCGACCACATAGCAATCCCCTTGAGCAAAGGCGAAGCCCTGGGCAAGCACGCTTCCTTCGCTAGTAATCAGCAATTCCCGGCGCAATTCGGTCATCGCCGAAACGCTGTTAAAGACTACCTCGCGCCCCAAGCCGCCAATTTCGCCGGAGACTTGGCGGCACAGTGCCTCCAATTCGGACTGCGCCAGCCCGGTCGGATCGCGGGCGAAGCGGGCCGGTAGATTGGAGCGCTGAGAGGGCGTTGCGACCCAGCCGGGAGTAGGGCCGGGGCGGGAGCGAGCCAAAGCAGCGGCTTGACGAGCATTGTAGCGTGCGCGTTCGTAGGCTCGGGCATAACCCGCCCGCAACGCCGCCAGCAATTTGTGCGCGCTGCGCGCTTCGCTGCCCAGTTCCAAACCGCTGTAGCCGAAGCCCAGGGCGGCGCCGGACCGAGCCAGCACGCTCATTCCCAAGCCCGCACTTTGGGTCACTGTGCTGCGCCGCGCGGCGCCGTTGTCTGCGCTCGCTGCCCGTCGAAAAATCACTTCTAGCCGCAAGGAAGAAAACCAGGTATCACGTCGCGGGCGGTTCAGGCGGGCCAGCTCGTCTTCCCCATGTTGCATGAGGTAGTCAACCGTCTCGAACAGGTCGTTCATGTCTGCCGCGGGAAGTTGCAACTTGTGAAATTATTTTAGCACGAAATCCATGACTAGCAGGGTGACCACCACCGCGGCCGCCAGGATGGTCGTGAGCGTGGCCAAGGCGCCCATGCGATGGGCCCAACGTTGGCGGTTGGGTGGGACCGGGCGCTCGACGTGGGCGGAATGAAAGCCGCTGTAGCTGCCGATGCGGGAGGTCACAAAGATGCCCGAGCCAGGGATACCTGGGATACAGGTCAGCCGGCCGCGCGACCAATTGACGTGACGGCCGGCGATTCCCACCGTGATCCCTGGTCCCGAACGACTCACCACGACGTTTAAGTTGGGAAAGATTTTAAAGCGCCGGTGAAATCGATAATTCACAACCCTAACAGCGTCGGGCGGCAAAAAAGCGCGCCAGGATCTGTGCACATTCTGATGCCATAAGCTCGGGATAGATTTCAACCCAATGGTTTAACCAACCATCCCGGCCAAAATCGTAAACCGATCCGGCTGCTCCGGCCTTGGGGTCACGTACACCAAACTTAACTCGCGCCAGCCGCGCTTGAATAATCGCACCCATGCACATCGGACAGGGCTCCAACGTGACATACAAAGCGGCGCCGCCCAGCCGGTAGCTACCCAAGCTCTGAGCGGCCGCGCGAATCGCGAGGATTTCGGCATGGGCAGTAGGATCGTTAAGACCGATGGGCTGATTATGGGCGCGTGCGATGACCTTGCCGTCGTACTCGATTATCGCGCCGACCGGGACTTCGCCGCCTCGGGCGCCACGTTCGGCCTCATCCAGCGCCAAGTGCATTAGGGCTACGTCGTGCTCGTCGTACGGCATCGGAGTGCAATGATTGATCGGGCGCCGGTTGGCGGCAAGCCGCTGCCCTAAGTAGCTCGGACTTGGTATGCTCAGCTAGGAGCAGGACGACGCGATGGCGGAATTGGGAGTTATTACCGCGACACAACTGGCCGAGCGCATGAAGAGAGCCGATCGGCCGGTGATTTTGGATGTACGTGAGGCCTTCGAAGTGGCCTGTGCGCCCTTTCCCGATGCGATCCACGTTCCAATGGACGAAATTCCCGCTCGGTTGGCCGAATTGGACAAGGAACGCGAAACCGTGGTGCTGTGTCATCATGGTATGCGCAGCGCCCAGGTTGCCGGCTATCTTCACCAAAGTGGCTTTGCCCGAGTCCTCAATTTGGCCGGCGGCATCGAGGCATGGTCGTGCGAGGTCGATCCAACCGTGCCGCGCTATTGAGCGGCGGGTGGCCCGCCAGGTTAGCAGTTGCGCTGGCGCTGGCGTAGGGTAGCAGCCATGGAAGTGATAGCCGCGGCGGTGCAGATGCGTTCGGATAGCGACAAGGAGCGCAACCTGGAAACGGCCGCACGCCTGATCGGGGCGGCCGCGCTCAAAGGCGCCAACCTGGTGGTCTTGCCCGAGACCTTCAATTGGCGAGGGACCCGGGCCGCTCAGGCGCAGGCGGCCGAAGACCTGTCGGGGCCTACTTTGCAATTAATGGCGCAACTCGCGCGCCAGCATCGAATCTGGCTGCTAGCTGGCTCGATCACCGAGCGCATCGCTGGCGATGACAGCCATGCCTACAATACCTCGGTCCTGATCGACCCCGAGGGAGTGAGCGTGGCGCGCTACCGTAAAATCCATCTCTTTGACGTTGAGCTGACCGGAGCCGTGGTGACGCGTGAATCGGAGGTCAAGCGGCCCGGTAGCGAGGTGGTGTGCGCGGCTACCGAACTGGGACGGCTGGGCTTGAGCATTTGTTACGATTTGCGTTTTCCCGAACTTTTTCGGCAATTGGCCACGCTCGGTGCCGAGATAATCACCTTGCCCAGCGCCTTTACCTATCCCACCGGTCAAGCGCATTGGGAAGTCCTGGTGCGTGCCCGCGCGATCGAAAATCAGGCCTTTCTGATCGCGCCGGGTCAATACGGAATGAATCCCTACGGATACAACGAGTACGGCAATTCGATGATTGTCGATCCCTGGGGCCGGGTGTTGGTCCGCGCCAGTACCGAACACGAAGAGGTCGTGATGGCGCCCTTGGATCGGACCGAGATGGAGCGAGTGCGGCGCGAATTGCCGGCGCTCAAGAATCGACGCCTGTAGGCTAGCGCCGGGCCCCGGGCATGCGGGGTTGCCGGCAGATTTCAATGAGCGAGGGCGTCTTGAGGCCCATAATGGCTTATCCGGAGCGTATCGCACTCTTTCCGCTACCCAACGTGGTCTTGTTTCCCACGGTCGAGCTTCCCCTACACGTCTTCGAGCCCCGCTATCGTCAGATGATAGCCGAGGTTGGCCAGCGTGACGGAATCTTGGGTATGGTCCTGCTCAAGGGCGATTGGGAGCCTCGCTACTACGGCAAGCCCGACCTCTACCGGGTGGGGTGCGCTGGCCGTATCGAGCGGCTGGTTAAGCTACCCGACGGTCGCTATAACTTCGTTCTGCGCGGCTTCAGCGAATTCGAGATCATCGAAGAATTTGGCGACTTGCCCTACCGTCAGGCTCGGGTGGGCTGGCCGGCCATGGCCAGCTCGGACCCAGAACCTTCCTTGATGGCGGCCCTGCAAGCCACCGTGCTGGAATACGGTGGTTCGGCGGCTTCTGAAGCCTGGAGGGTACTGGTCGAACAGCGCGGTCTTGCAGGAACCGGCTTGCTCAATTTTCTGTGCTTTCATCTCGATCTCGACGCGGTGGAAAAGCAAAGTCTACTCGAGGCTCGGGAGCGGCGCGCGGCAGCCCTAGTCGAAATTCTGAAGTTTCGTCTCGCCCAGCGCGCAGCCGGCTCCGGCGGCGGTCAATCCACCCTATTGCAATAGCACCGAAGACAGCATAAAAGAGGTAATCTCTAGCTGTCCCTACTACTGAGCAGGAAGAATTTACCGTCGCAAGCTGATTGACAGTCTGGTCGGCTCGATGGTACGATTTTGGCCCTTGGATCAGATATCCTTGCGTCCATGCGGTATGGGCCAGGATTTAGATGGGAGGCTGACGAGTCGACTGAGGATGCGTCCCCCCCCTTCGCAGCCTCGGCATCCGAAGCCTCCCATCTAAACCCTGGCTTCTTCCCACAAAACCCCACTCACAAGTCGTAGCCAACCCGGCCCAACCGCGCCGCTGCGGAGGTTTGCTGACAAGGCGTGTTTTCGCAAAAGATGAATTCACGCTATTGCTTTGCAATCTGCGAAGGAGTGATGCGTGAACGAAAGCCGTGAGTTGGGTCAAGCAGGTACTCCGCTTCAGGGCGGTTTTTTAGGCGACCCGTCTGTCACCGGCCGAAGGGATAAGGCGCGCAGATGCTGGGATTAAGCTCCAGCCGCTCGGCGCTTTTGCAGGTTGCAAGCCGAGGCTCGGTTAAATTTTTAAAATAAAGCGGTTATTTGTTGTTTACGAATGGAACGGAGATTGCTTGCTACTGAACCAATTGGAGATCTTATTCCGATGGTTCAAGATAATGGCGTCGTAGGATCGCTATTTGTCCCTGAGATTATGACTCCGGCTCAGTTTTATGATGGCCGGCGACAGGAAGATAGCGAGTTCGCACCGGTTAAGCGGTTGATGATGGCGATTCTGGAAGATGCCTTGCGTTGTTTTCAGAACAATGCCGGGGCCCAAAATGGCCGGCGCAAGCGCTTGTTTCAAGAAGCGGAAGAATGGCTTTGCGGCACCGGCGGCGAGGGGCCGTTCTCTTTCAATACGGTGTGCGAGACGCTCGGTATCGAGCCGGAGATGCTGCGGCGGGAGCTGCTTCATTGGCGCGCCCAGCAGCTGGCCGGAGTGATCCGGCGTCCGTTGGCTCGCCGTTCGCCGGTGGTTCGGCCGCGGCGGATTAGTGCGCCTACTGTACGCCGGCGCGACCGCACCGCTCATCAGGCCTGATTGCCCGCCCCGCGCGCGTTAGGCCACCCGCCTGTAGCGCACCGCGCAGCTTACTTTCTGCACGGGTTTTTATTCCTAGGTCTCCACCGCCGCCAGGGCGCGACAGCGCCTTGGCGGTTCTTTGTCAACGGAAATTGGGACTGCGGTTGGAGGGCCAAGCGGCTCCCCATTTTCCTGATTGACGTGACGCGCTGAACGCGACCCTGCCACCTGCCAGCCATATCCTCGCGGCGTCAGAGGGCACATCCATCAGATGCGGAGCTGGCCAGGAATGCAATCGCTTTCCGCGGTACCGCAATTTCCCAAATCGTACGCCTGACGGTCAAAGCGCTAATTATGGCCGCGCTTGGCAAGGCGGCGGGTGCGGACTAGGCTTTGCTGGTGACGGCTCGCTCAGCTTTGCTCCCCAATGGCCACTGGGTTCGTGCCGTTCTACAGCGCCCCGTTAGCTCAGCAGGATAGAGCACAGGATTCCTAATCCTGGGGTCGCGCGTTCAAGTCGCGCACGGGGCGCCAATAAATTCAAGGGGTTTTCGGGTTTCAGGTCAGACGGCTGTCGCTCGGTGTAGGCGTATTGTAGGCGTTTGAAGCCCGGCCGGGGCCGGCTAGCGCCTCAGTTTGGTTGCCGGGAACCTGTCGCGCCGGGGGTGCGGTCGCTAAGAAAAGCGCGCTATGGCTATCCGATGCCGTCGGCCAAAGACCGGGTATGCACTGTTCGTGGCTTCGTCGGCCGCCCCAAGCGCTGACGCTAGTAGCTTCGTCGTGAAACTTGGCTTGTGGCTGCTCTTCATCGTCCCGGGCCTGATTTACTCGATGGCGCTTAGCAGCGCGTCACAACGCCTGTCCGAAGTGCGGTCCTGACGCGATGGTGCCCTTGGATAGCCCGGCGGGTTTGCGGGTCTAGATGCCCAAGCCAGGCGGGCCCTTGGAAAGCGCCACGGTTGATTCTGTCTTTGCCAGCCGCGCGTCAATGCTTTCAAGCAGCGCAACCATCCGACTGGCCTTCCAATACCGGGTAGTCTTCAGCGCGATCGCCGGCCGCCAGCTTATCCAGATGGGCGCGCGCATCGGCTACGGGGTGAGCCAGCCAGTCGTCGCCAGCAGGTAGCAGCTCGCATAGATAGCGGCCTCGAAGTCGGTCAGCATGGGAGCTTGTCGGCGCTCGTAACGGGGCGATATGCTGGGTAGGTATACAGACGGGGGCGAACCCACCATGGACATTGTGATCCAGGCCTTCTGGGATGGCGAAGCGGGCGTATGGGTAGCGGAAAGCGAGCAGGTGCCGGGATTGGTGGCAGAAGCGGCCACGCCACGCGAGCTAGAAGCCAAGCTTGGGATTTTGGTTCCCGAATTGCTCGAATTGAACGCGCCTTCGTCGGCCAGGGAGACTCGATCAGTGGTGGCGCGCTTCGAGCATGAAGCACGGATCGCGCTCGCCGCGGCCTGATGGCCGGTTACACAGCTCAAGCGCATCTTGCGCGAGCATGCCTGCCGATTCGACCGTCACGGCAAGGGCGATCACGAAGTCTGGTTCAGCCCTATAACCCGCCGCTATTTCCCAGTTGACGGCAACATTCTGTCGCGCCATACAGCCGACGCGGTTCTCAAGCAGGCCGGAATCCCAAAAGCGTTCTGAAGGATTCGCCGGCTTGCAGGTCGGTCAGGGCTTGTGTGGGGTCCAGCTCCGGGGCCGTTAGCAGCGGGTGCAACCCCTCGACAAGCGCGCGAGCCGCGGCCATGCGGCCGTCGGGCAGGGTGTAGGCGCGAAGGCGGACCAGGACGGCCAGGGCTTCGCAGTGCTTTTATCGCGTTTTGCCCGCGTTTTAGGCATTCCGAAAAACCCTAGCATTTTCGACAGGATTCCTAATCCTGGGGTCGCGCGTTCAAATCCCGCACGGGGTGCCAACGCTGCTGGGGCCTTTATCACCGTTCCGAACCAGCTGCTCAAACAGAAGCGGCGTTTTCCTCCGACGGCTTCCCGCAGCATGGCAGGCGCGCGCCACCGTCGCAGGCCGCTTATCTCATCAGCACCAGATAGGCGGCCAGCGCCAAGCCAAAGACCGCGAGGATCAGCGCGATAGCGATTCCGGCGGCAGACGGCCGACCAACCTCCTCGCCACGGTTAAGCCGGCCGATCAGGCCGACGTGATGGATCGCCGCTGCTACATTCGTCAACACCCCGACCAAAAGGAGCGCGGTGCCAATCCACAGGGAAACGCCAGTGGGTTCAAGCGGTCGGGCATGAGTGGTCATCGCGATCTCACGCAAGAACAGGCCGAAGCGGGCGACCACGAAACCGAATCCCATCAGCGCCAGGCCGGTTCGGATCCAGGCAAGGAAGGTTCGCTCCGCGGCCAAATAGTCACTTGGCGCGCTGCTTTTGATTTTTCCCGTCACAGATGGTCGGCACTCATATTTCTGCGTCCTCTAAAGTGCGCCAAAGGGCCGCGGTCGGAGGACATGTGATTGCCATGACCGATTTTGGGTGCAGGCCTGGCCTTCGGTGGACACCCGCAACTCCACCGACCATTGCGGCATGGCCTCCGCGGCCGGAATCACGCTTAGCCTCTTGCCCGAGAACACCTCATCGCTTCGATCCCGATGGCCGTGCGTATAAATACAATCATAAAGATGGCTAAAGGTCGTCAAGCATCTTATCGTTCGCGCGTTCGCAAACGCCACTTGGCCAGGACTCTCGATGCCGCATGTCCGCTAATGGCCATGCAAGCGCTGATCTTGGTTTTAAGCTGTTTCGGTCTTTAGTGCGCGATCTAATCACGACGCTTCGCGAGGTCGAAATTGTCGCCGACGGTGGTGGCGGCCTGCGAGCTTGACCTCTTGATGAAAAGCCGCGCCAGCTCGAAGCCAAGCGAGGGGCCGCAGTTGCTGAGTTACTCGAGTTGAAAGCCCCCTGGCCAGCAGGGAGGGACCTTATACTCTACGTAGGGCGCGGGCGGAGAGGGTGCGAGGGTCCTTTTTCCTTTGCGGGCGTGAGGATAACGCTCGCACGTTGATTAGGAGCGATGCTGTTCAGCCATTTCCTCAGAATCCTCCGCTTCCACTTCTTCCTCCGTGGGCTCTTCGCGCCGCGCCATTTCCTGCGTTAATTTGGTGATTTGATCGGCGGTCCATTTCACGTGATCCAGTTCCTGGCGCGTGGCTTCGGTGGCCGCCTTGCGCACCGCGCGGCTCAGCTCGCGATCCTCGATTTCGCTGGTGACCGTAGCCAGCGTTTCCCAATTCCAATGATCCTTGGTTTCGGCTAGGAGCAGGTTTTCCAGATTGTTGAGATCGCGTAGCTCTTCATCGGCCTCGGCCGAGAGCAAGCCCTCGACTTTCTGCTCGGCCAGGTGGGCTTCTTGGCTCAAGTAGTCGAGATCGCAGCCTGCCACTTCGAGCATCTGCTCGCACAGCTCGACGTGGCGGCGAGTTTGCTCGGCGAAGCGCTCGAGGCGGTCGCGCAGCTCTTCGTGCTCCAGTTCGTCTAGAGCGCGCTGATAAAGTTTTTCCCCGCCACGTTCAACCGCCAGCATCTGGGAGACAAAATCCCTCAACCATTGCATGTTGAGCGGCTGACGGCGGACTCGGCGGCCATTGGTGGCGCGTTTGGCGCGAGTCTGACGAGCCGAGGCCCGTGACGATGACGCAGCGGTGCGACCTTGCTTGTTAGTTGTCTTTTTCACGGCTAACTCCTTGCACTCCGTGACGCGTGACGCCGCCCCTTTCCCCTTGTCCAGTCTATCGGCGCGGCGGTGGATGAAAATCGTGACCTCAGTAGTTGTGGCGCTTTAAGTATTTAGCGTTTTACCGAGGAGCCGATTTGTCAATCAAAAATCGGCGGCGCACGCGCCTGCGGGGTTGTTGGCTGCGCGCACCAGACCAGGCGTGGGACCGGCTTTACGGTCGCGAGGGCGGTGTACGCGATGCTGCGAAGCTCGCATGGTAAGCCGCCTGGCGTGCCTGCTGCGCCGCCGCCGCCAAGGCATCGCGGCGCCGATGCAAGGTCTCTATCAAGCCTGGTGCATCCAACAGCTCCAGGTTGGTATCGGCGCTGCGCAGCGCCGCCTGCGCCACGGCGTCGAGCAGGAGCAAAGCGGCCGTCAGATCGGCGCGGACCACTGGATGAGCGAATAAGATGGCCTGCACACAAAGTTGCAACCCTTGAGTAGCGGCCTCGGCAACATCCAAGGGTACCTCGATGGCGCGGCCAAGGGTCGCCGCCAGAGTTTGATGCACGTCGGCCTGGGGCTTGGATTTGGCTTGTCGGCGCTGGGCCAGGTAATCGTTATAGGCGGAGGTGTCTTCGTCCGCCGCCCGCTGCAAACGCGCGCGCACCAAGCCGAGCCGCTGCACAATCTCTTCAGTCTTACCGCCGCCGGTTTTGGCCCGCCGCGCGCTGACCTGGATTGCCATGGTTGCCAGATCCAATGCCAGCACGGCGCAGACCGCGCTCACGCTGACCGCGGCCGGCACCGGACCACGCGCCACTTGGGCGCTCAACTCCTCAAGGGGCGCGGTCCAGATGCTGTTGGCCATGAATTTGACCTACGACAGGCCAACTATACGGCCAGTATGCGGGTCGAGGTCTACGTCGTAAAAGCCCGGGCGGGTGGGCAATCCTGGCATTGTGCTCATCGTTCCCAGTAGCGGGTACAGGAAGCCGGCGCCGACACTGGCTCGCACGTCGCGCACCGGGACCACGAAGTCGCGGGGCGCGCCTTTGAGAGCGGCGTCATGGCTGAGACTTAAATGGGTTTTGGCCATGCAAATTGGTAGCTTATCGAAGCCGTTGCGGGTAAACAGCTCGATTTTGGCCTCCGCCGCGGGTAGGTACTCGGCACCCGCGCCACCGTACATCCGGCGCACGATGATCTCGATTTTTTCCTTGATGCCGAGCTCCAGCGGATACAAGAAATGAAAATCGCTGGGTTGAGCACAGGCTTCCACCACTGCTTGCGCCAGCGCCACGGCGCCCGCGCCGCCTTGGGCCCAGTGATTGCTGACCACCGCTTCGTAGGCGCCGGCGGCCAGCGCCAAGCGCCGGATCAAGGCATGTTCGGCGCTAGTATCGTGTTTGAAGCGATTGATCGCGACCACCACCGGGATGCCGAAGAGGCGCACGTTTTCGATCATCTTGGTCAGATTGGCGCATCCCGCTTCCAGCAGCGGCAGATTCTCTTCGGTATACTCCGCGGCGAGTGGGCGGCCGGCCACTACCTTGGGTCCGCCGCCATGCATCTTGAGCGCACGCACCGTGGCCACCAACACCGCGCAATTGGGCTTCAGACCGCTGGTGCGGCATTTGATGTTGCAGAATTTCTCGAAGCCCATGTCGGCGCCGAAGCCGGCTTCGGTCAAGACGTAGCCCTCTTCGCCCACCAGTTTGAGCGCTATTTGATCGGCCACGATCGAGGAATTGCCATGCGCGATGTTGGCAAAGGGGCCGGCATGGACGAAGGCAGGGGTGCCCTCCAGGGTTTGCATCAGGTTGGGCATGATGGCGTCCTTCATCAGCACCGCCAGCGCACCGCCCACCCCCAGGTCGTCAGCAGTGACCGGGGCGCCCGTGCGATCGGCGCCGATGACCATTCGACCCAGCCGCTCGCGCATATCCGCCAGGTCGGTGGTCAGGGCGAGAATCGCCATGATTTCACTGGCCACCGTGATATCGAAACCGGTGGCACGCTCGAAGCCCTTTTCGTCGGCGCCCTGGCCGATGGTGATGGCGCGTAGCATACGGTCGCTGGTATCGATCACGCGTCGCCAGGTGATCGAGTCGGGATCGATATCCAGGCGCGCGAATCGACTACGCTCGGTTGCGCTGAGTGCGTTGGGATCGGTATGCGCGATGCCTAGCTTGCGCAACCGCCGCTCCATCACCGGCGAGAAGCGCCGGCGGCCGTCGCCCGCGGGCGGACAGAGCCTATCGAATAGGGCTTTGTCGCTGGCGCTTTTTTCGTGCAGGATGCGGGCATCGATTGCCGCCGCCAGCAAGTTATTGGCGGCGGTGATGGCATGAACATCGCCGGTCAGATGAAGGTTGAATTCCTCCATCGGAATGATCTGGCTGTAACCGCCGCCGGCCGCGCCTCCCTTGATTCCAAAGGTTGGCCCCTGGCTGGGTTGACGCACGCAGGTGAAGACCTTGCGTCCCAGATGGGCGCCCAGCGCTTGGCTGAGGCCTACGGTAGTGGTGGTTTTGCCCTCGCCCAAAGGGGTGGGAGTAATCGCAGTGACGACCACATATTTGCCGTTAGGGGCCGCGCGCAGCCGATCGCGCAGCGAGAGCCGGACCTTGGCCTTGGTCTGGCCGTAGAGCTCTAGTTCGTCCGGCTCGATTCCGGCCTCGGCGGCGATTTGGGTAATCGGCAGCGGGATGGCGGCCTGCGCGATTTCCAGGTCGGAAGGAACAGCGGCAAGTAGGTTAGTCAATTTATGCGGCATCTGACTTGATTGCTCCTGAGTCGTTGGCCAACGCGCGGGCTCGGCGCTTCATCCAAGCCGATGCGCTGGTTCGCCTTGGTTTTCTCAGCGGCCCGAGAGCGCAATCCGCTCGGCCGCCAGCAGGCTGTTGCGCACCAGCATCGCAACTGTCATCGGGCCCACCCCGCCGGGCACGGGCGTGATGAAAGCGGCGCGCTGGCGGGCGGCTTCGAATTCGACGTCGCCCACGATTCCGGCTGGGGTGCGATTGATGCCGACGTCGATCACGATCGCGCCGGGCCGGATCCACTGCCCGCGAATCAGCCCGGGCTTGCCCACAGCCGCGATCACGACGTCTCCGCCGGCGACTTCGCCCGCCAGATCGCGGGTGAACTCGTGACACAGCACCACGGTCGCATTGCGCTCAAGCAAAAGCAGCGCCAGTGGTTTGCCTACCAGCACACTCAAACCTATCACGACCGCTCGCTTGCCGGTCAGATCGACCCCGGTGCGGTCAATCAGATCGATAATCCCCAGCGGCGTGCAGGGGCGCAGGCCGGGCTCGCCCGCCAGCAGCCGGGCCTGGCTACTGGGCGAGAGGCCATCGACGTCTTTGGCCGGGTCAATCTCGGCCAAGGCCGGGTTTTCCAAGCTCCGATCGGGCAGCGGCAACTGGAGCAGGATGGCATGGACTCGCGGATCGCGGTTGAGCCGGTATATGTAGTGCGTGAGTTCGTCCTCGCTGATGTCGGCAGCCAAGCGATGGACTTGCGAGTTGATTCCGACCTGCTGACAGGCGCGTTCCTTGGCCTGCACGTAAATGCGCGAGGCGGGGTCCTCCCCCACCATCACCACCGCCAAGCCAGGCGTGATGCCGTGTTCCTGCTTGAGCCGCGCGACCCCCTGGCGGACCTGCGCGCGCACCGCGCGCGCGGCCAGGGTGCCGTCCAGGAGTTGTCCGAGCACGATTGGGGCGCCTTGAGCGGTTGTCTGGGCTACCATTTAATCAAACACCACGGTCTTGTTGGCATAAGACAGCACTCGGCGCTCCAGATGCAGGCGCACCCCGCGGGCCAGCACCACCCGTTCCAGATCTCGTCCCTTGCGAATCAGGTCGGCCAGGCTGTCGCGATGGCTGATGCGGACGACGTCTTGCTCGATGATCGGTCCCGAATCAAGGAGCGGAGTGACGTAATGGCTGGTGGCGCCGATCAACTTGACGCCCCGTTCGTAGGCCCGGGCATACGGGCTGGAGCCGACGAAGGCGGGCAGAAAAGAATGGTGAATGTTGATTATGGCGCTGGGATAGCAAGCGATGAAGTCGTCGGTGAAGACCTGCATATAGCGCGCGGTTACAATCAGATCGACTTGCAGTTGTTTTAGCAGCTCCAGCTCAGCAGCTTCCTGAGCCCGTTTGTTCTGCGGCGTAATTGGAAAGTAATAATAGGGTACCTGCTGGCGCTCGACCACTGGTCTCAAGGCGGGATGGTTGCTAAGCACCGCCACGATTCGTCCGGGCATTTCGCCAATTTCCCATCGATGGAGCAGGTCGAGCAAGCAATGGCCCAGACGCGAGACGAAGATTGCCACTGCCGGCTGCTCGCTGGAAAAGCGCAACTGCCATTCCATCTGGTAGCGCTCAGCGAGTGGGCGAAAGGCCTGCGCAATGTCGCTTGGGGGCAGACCAAAATCAGCCAAGGACCATTCCACGCGGGCAAAGAACTCGCTGGTTTCGCCATCCAGATGATGGTCGGCGTGCAGAATGTTACCCCCGCGGCTGCTGATGAAATCGGCGATGTCGCGCACCAGTCCCTTGCGATCGGGACATTTCATCAGCAGGGTCGCGGTCTGCGGCTGGTCCTGGGCAGCGGACATCGATCGGACTCCTTGCGAGACTTCCTTGGTCTGGGCCGGCCCCGGCGGGTGTTGGAAAAGCGCGTTGCATCGGCCTTCCGACCGTCTCCCAATCTAATAGCGTCGGTCGTTTGGCGATAGAGTAGGCAGCTTGTTAGACGGCCAACTTTGCCTCACGATAGCGGCTCACCCTGCGAGCCACTATCGTGTGTGCTCCAAGGACCTACAGCTTATGTCCAACCCCGATCCAAGCCAGCGTCCAGCCTCTTCCGAGGGCGTGTTGTATGTGGTGGCGACACCGATTGGGAATCTGCGCGATCTGACTTTGCGCGCGCTCGAGGTGCTGGCGGAGGTGGATGCGATTGCCTGCGAAGACACCCGGCATACCGCACGCCTGCTGGCGGCGCACGGGCTTCGCAAACCGCTGATTAGCAATTTCGAACACAACGAACAGCGCCGCGCGCAAGAACTGGTGGCGCGGCTGCAGCGCGGAGAGCGGATCGCGCTGGTCAGCGACGCGGGTACGCCGGGAATCTCCGACCCCGGCTACCGCCTAGTGCGCGCGGCGCAGGAGGCGGGAATCGCGCTACGCGCGATTCCCGGCCCCTGTGCCGCGATTGCCGCGCTGGCGGTCGCCGGCCTGCCCACCGATCGCTTTGTGTTCGAAGGCTTTTTGCCCGCCCGTGCCCAGGCCCGTGCGCAGCGCCTGCGGGAGTTGGCCCACGAGTCGCGCACGCTGGTTTTTTATGAAAGCGCGCGCCGGTTGGGCGAAAGCCTGGCCGCGATGGCGAGCGAATTGGGGCCTGAGCGACCGGCCGCACTCGTCAGGGAGTTGACCAAACTGTACGAGGAGGCTACGCGCGAGACTTTGGGGCAGTTGGCCGCGCGCTTTGCTCGCGACCGGGCGCGCGGTGAGATTACCGTCGTGGTGGCGGGTGCCGAGGCGCAGCCGGCGGCTGCTCAACCGGGGGTTGGTGTTGCCGACTTGATTGCGGCCGGGATGGAGCCACGGGCAGCCAGCAAGGTAGTTGCACGGCTGAGCGGCCGCTCCAGCCGCGAAATTTATCAGGAGGCGATGCGCGCGCGCGCACCCTCCAAGCCCTGAACTGGCTTCTGTCGGCGGCTGAGCGGCACGCGCCAGAGCGCGAAGAGCGGCGGCCGGCTTGAAACCAAGCGAGCGCTACGATTGAATGCCGCGGGGAGGATGTGGGAGTCCATGGCGAGGGCAAGACGTGGTGGGGCGGCCGCGATGCGCATTTTGGTGGTGCATGGCCCCAACCTCAATCTGCTTGGCGAGCGGGAACCGGCCCTGTACGGGAGCACTACGCTGCGCCAGATCGACGCGCAATTGCGCGCGCTAGGAGCCGAACTCGGGGTGCGTGTGGAGACCTTTCAGTCCAACAGCGAGGGCGAATTGGTGGGGCGCATTCAGGCGGCTCGCGGCCAGGTCGAGGGCGTGATTATCAACCCCGCCGCCTACACCCACAGCAGTATCGCGATTCGCGACGCGCTGGCTTTGTTGGAAGTGCCGATGGTGGAGGTGCATTTGTCCAACATTTATCGGCGCGAGCCCTTTCGTCACCATTCCACGATTGCCGATCTGGTCGACGGCCGGATCATAGGCTTGGGCGCCCAGGGGTATACCCTGGCCCTGCGCGCGCTGGTTGAGCTGGCGCAAGCACGCGGTCGGCGCCAACCGCCGATGGAGAAGGGAGTCAGGCGTCAGCTTGCCAATGAATAAGACTAATCAGAAGGCTGCTCGGGGCGCGATGGTGGATCTGCGCGAACTCAAGGCGCTGGTTGAGCTGATGCGTGACAGCGCAATTACCGAATTGGAAGTAGATGGTCGCCAGGGACGTATCCGCCTGGTGCGCGGGGAGGCGCATCCGCGTGCCACGCAGGCCGCGCTACCACCTGCACCGCCCGTGGCCGAAGCTGCCAGCGCGGTGGCCCGTCCTGCACCCGCCGGCCCGGCGGCTATCCCGGCGTTGGAGCTGGCGGCCGGACAGGTGCTGATTACGTCGCCGATGGTGGGGACATTTTTTCGCGCCGCGGCGCCCGACGCGCAGCCCTTCGTGCGGGAGGGCGATTCGGTCCATAAGGGACAAACCCTCTGCATCGTGGAAGCGATGAAAATGCTTAACGAAATCGAGGCGACGGTAGCCGGTCGGTTGGTGCGGGTATTGGTGGACAATGGCCAACCGGTACAGTATGGGCAGCCCCTGATGGTGATCGAAGGCGCCTAAGGTTACAATCGGAATAATCGTGGCTGGTTTTCGCAAATTACTCATCGCTAATCGCGGCACTATCGCGATTCGAATTATTCGGGCCTGCCGAGAGCTGGGGATCCCGACGGTGGCGATATATTCCACCGCCGACCAGTCGGCAATGCACGTACGGATGGCGGATGAAGCGGTCTGTATCGGTCCGCCCGCGGCTCAGGATAGCTATCTTAATATTCCGGCCGTGGTTAGTGCGGCGGTTGCCTACGGCGCCGACGCGGTTCATCCGGGCTACGGTTTCCTATCCGAAAATGGCGATTTTGCCGAAGCCTGCGAGCGCTCAGGCCTGCATTTCGTGGGCCCGCGCGCCCGTCATATCCGGCTGATGGGCGACAAGCCGCGGGCGTTGCGAATCATGAAGCGCGCCGGCGTGCCGGTCCTGCCCGGCAGCGAAGGGACTGGGGTTAGCGAGCTGCGCGATGCGATGGCACAGGGCGCCGCACTTGGCTTTCCGGTCTTGATCAAGGCGGCGGCCGGCGGC
>DATGLK010000075.1 GCA_035294265.1 Candidatus Binataceae bacterium | reverse complement strand
CAGCTCGCGCTCGTTGCGGTAGGAGGAGCGCTGCAAGGCCTCGTCGATCCGGAACCAGCGCACCTCGTCGATCTCGTGGTCGTGAGCAGAGGCATCACCGCCTCGGTGTTTCATCAAAAAGAAATCCACCCGCTTGAACACTCGCACTGGCTGGCCGCTGTGATCGTCGCGGCGAGTATAGAAATAGTTAATCCGGCCCAAAACCGGTCCGACTTCGACCTCGTAGCCGGTTTCTTCCCGACATTCGCGCACCGCTGCCTGTTCGCGACTTTCGTTGCGCTCTAGCCCTCCCTTAGGTATCACCCAGGTGCTGCGCCCGGCGGGTCGGACCAATACCACCATGGGTTCGCCACCGATTTCGTCGCGCCGCCAGATCAGGCCACCGGCCGATACTTCGCGTACTGTGCGTACGGCGTTAATCTGGGCTTTTTTGGCCACTTCCGGCTGTCCTCTTTAACCGGCGCTGCCCAACTGCTCCCAGTCGGCAGCTCGCGCCATCATCTGCTCGACCGCTTGGCGCAACCCCTGCGACAGCGCGCTCTCAAGATCAGGGTCGGTGATAAGCCAGCGGTTAGCAAGCTCGCGCACGGTCTGGACGCTTTTCAAGTCACGTAGCCAGCCCGCAAAGCGCAACGGCAGCGGGCCGGCCTGGCGAATGCCGAAGAGGTCGCCGGGGCCGCGCAATTGAAGATCGGCCTGAGCGATTTCAGCGCCGGAATCCTGTTCGACTAGCACCTGCAGCCGAGCGCGCGCAGAACTCCCCGCCCGATCCGAGATTACCAGGAAACAGTGGCTGGGCTGGCTCCCTCGTCCGATTCGACCACGGAGTTGATGTAACTGAGCCAGGCCGTAGCGCTCGGCCGCTAATACCACCATCACACTGGCCGCAGGCACGTCGATTCCCACCTCGACTACCGTGGTCGCGATCAACACCGCCAGCTCGCCGTCGCGGAAGCGACGCATCACTTCCTGTTTGGCGGCCGCGCTCAGTCGCCCGTGCATGATGCCAACCTGTAGACCCGCCAGGGGGCCTTGGACCAAGGCTCGGGCCGCGCTTTCCACCGCCAAGTCCGGCTGGTCATCATCCTCGATCAGAGGCAGGATGCAGTAGGCTTGGTGTTTGCCGTCAACTTCTGCACGTAAGCGCGCCCAGACCTGTTCGAGTTGACTCTCGACGGCGATTTCGGTTTTGATGCTGGCCCGGCCCGGCGGCCTCTCATCCAACCGCATTACATCCAGGTTGGCGAGCATTACCCGCGCCAGACTGCGAGGTATCGGTGTTGCGCTCAGCAACAGCAAATCGGCCTGGGGTCCTAAGGCACGCAGGCGCAGGCGGTCGAAGACACCGAAGCGATGCTGTTCGTCGATCACCGCCAGCCCCAGGCGGCCCAGCCTGACCTTGCTCTGGATGAGCGCCTGGGTTCCGAATAGAACCATCGGTTCGGCGCGCGCCGCGCGCTCCAGCACTCGTGCGCGAGCACTTGCGCCAAGCCTACCGCTGAGCAACTCGGCGCGAATGCCAAGCGCTCCGGCCAGGCGGGCGAAGGTGTGGTAATGCTGCTCGACCAGCAACTCCGTGGGCGCCATCACCGCGGCCTGGTAACCATGTTCGATCGCTCGTACCACCGCCCACAGCGCGACCACTGTCTTACCGCTGCCGACGTCGCCCAGCAGTAAGCGATTCATCGGCCACGGCGCCGCCATGTCGGCCTGAAGCTGGACGATCGCCCGCTCCTGTGCGCCGGTGAGAGCAAAGGGGAGTTCTTTGAGAAAGCGCGTGCTGAGAACCGCCGGCCGGTCGAAACTGACCCCTTGTCGCTCGCGCGCGTGCGAACGCTCCATCATCAGGGCCAGGTCGAAGGCGAACAGCTCGTCTAAGGCCAGTGTGCGATGAGCCGCGGTGGTACCTTCGACAAGTGCGTCCAGGTCGGCCTGCGGCGGCGGCTGATGCAGGTAGCGCACGGCATCGGCGGGCGGGAGCAAGCCGGCGTCGGCGCGCAAGGGCGCGGGCACCAGCGCGGGAAGCGCGGCGGCGGCAGGCAGGACACGGGCGATCAGGCTGCGCATCAGGCGTTGCCCCAATTCCGCGCCTAGGGCGTACTCGGGCACGATCGCGGGGGCCTGGTGGCGGGGAAACACTTCCGGGTGGTGCAGCTCCATTCGCCCCTGCACGCCGTGGCGTACCCGTCCCTGGAGCACGACTTGGCCGTAGGCTTTCAAGGTGTCGCACAGGTAGGTGGGTGCGTTGAACCAGATAACCGCCATCCGCTCCCCACCCTCCTCGCGCAACCACCCCTCGACGATTCGCCGGCCCCACGCCCCGCGCATCGGACGCGCGCTTAGGCCCTCCAGCTCTCCGGCCAGGGTCACTACTGTTCCGGGCTCGCATCGCTCGATCGGCTGGGGCGTGCGCCAGTCGCGATAGCGCGTGGGCAGGTAGAGCAGTAGATCGCCCACGCTGAGCAGGCCGCGCGCAGCCAGCATTTGTGCGCGCTTGGGGCCGATTCCAGGGACCGCCAGCAGTTTGCTATCAAGTCGGAGCGGGTAGTTCATCGCGTGCCTGGGCGCGGATTTCACGTGGCGGACGCGAGGGTCGGCCAAATTGTGCGACTCGGCTTGGAAATCATACGCGGCGCCTTTTCGGCAACCAACGCCGGCACCCGCCCGGGCGTCAACCGTATAGGCCCACCAATCGTCTTGGCGGCTCAAGTCACGGTCAGGGACGTACCCTTGATGAAATACTATCGCCGTCGGGGGCAGCATCCCAGCAGCTTGCACGCGCAAAGCAAACTGTCATGGTTAAGACCCAGTCGAAGGAGAGGAATTATGGTTTCAGCACGAGGCGGCACGCGCGTGGCCGCGATCCTTCTCGGCATCTGGATGGAGCTCGCAGGGCTGGGATTGTGCGGGCAGGTAGCCGCCACCTCCGTTGGGAGCGGAGAAGCTAGTACGCTGGCCGGGCAAAGCGCGCCCGATCTCGCGGTCGGGCCACAAGCGACCCGACAATTCGAGCACGATGATTCTGTGCTCTCCCTGCCTGCAATCCTGCTAAACCAGTTTTTTCCTCTACGAGCCTCCTCCCCGCTGACCGAACTCAGCGCCAGCTATCTGCGCAGTATCGATAGCGGCAGCCAACCCTTGAGCCTAAAGCAGGCGATATATCTGGCTCTGCGCAACAACCCCGGAGTGCTGGCCGCGCGCTTGCAGCCGGTAATGGCTGATGCCAGCGTGATGCAACAGGCTGGTATCTTCGATCCCGATCTGACTGGCGTGGCGCAACAGCAAAAGACGGTGATTCCGGCCACGACGCCGATCGAGACCTTTCAAGGAAATGCTCTTGAAACCAAAACCTATGCCTGGAATTTTGGGGTTAACAAGATCCTGGCCAGCACCAACGGCACCTTGAGCCTGACGTTCAACAACCTACGCACCGAGACCAACAACCTTACCCAAACCATTAATCCCTCGTACACTCCAACTTTGGCGCTGTCATTGTCACAGCCGCTGCTGCGCAATTTTGGCTGGGGTTTCGCCACGATCAACGTGGACTTAGCAGAGTCCAGCCAAAAACAGGCGCAATGGAGTTATGCGCAGGCGTTGACCGACTTTGTGCAAAAGGTGGGCGGCGATTACTGGAGTGTGGTCGCAGCCCAGGAGAATTTGGCGGTTGCCGAGGAAGGGCTTAGATTTTACCGCGATCTCGTCCATGTCAATTCGGTCCAGCATCGGGTTGGAATGCTGGCCCCGTTGGATCTGGAAGAAGCTCAAGCTTCCGAAGCTACCGCCCGCGCCAATCTCTACAGTTCACGCGCCGCCCTCAAGAACGCACTCAATACGCTGCGCGAGGATGTAATGCTTAATCCGGCGGGCACTTTTGTCCCACGCCAGATCACTCCCTCCGATCGGCCCAATCCTGATGCTTATATCGACACCGATGAACGCGACGCGCTAGTTAGCGCGGTGGAGAATCGCGCTTCGCTGGCGCAAATGCGCGAGGCAATTCGCGCGGCACTGCTGCAGGTCAAGTATTCGGAAAATCAGCTACTGCCGCAAGTCAACGCGCAGAGCCAAATCTCCATCAATTCGTTGGCTGGAGATGCCGTGTGCGGGCCGAACTTTGGATACAGTAGCCTAGACAATTGTATTCAATCGCCCGGTCCCATCAATGGAGACAAACCCAATATGCCGGGCGTCGCCCTGCCCTTTTCAGGCAATTACGCCTCAGCGCTCAACCAGATGTTCGGCTTCGGCTTTTACAACTATGTGGCTATCCTCTCCTTCGAGCGGCCACTGGCCAACGCCACCGCGCGCGCGGCCTTGGCCCAAACCCGTGCTGCCTACCAGCAGATCGGCTTGCAATATCAAGCCGCGCTTAGCCAGGCGGTCAACGAAGTTGAAAACGGGCTGGCTAACGCCCAGGCCGATGTCGACCGCGTGCAGGCTACGAGCGAAGCGGTTCAATATGCCAGGCACGCGTTACATAACGAACAGGTGCGCTTCCGGGCCGGAATGGCCTCTACTCACGATCTCTTGCAGTACCAAAGCGAATACATCAATGCGCGAGGCAATCAGGTGCAAGCCGAGATCGATCTGGAAAACGCCAAGTTGGCACTGTGGCATGCCAACGGCACTTTGCTCCACCATTTTCAGATCGCCTTCACGCTCCAACCCGTAGTCTCACGCTCGTGGTACGCGCGCTTCTGAACCATGACGGTGCCGCCAATCGTAAGCCGATTTCCCAAGCACGCCTCCAAGCGGACGTCTCAGGCATCCGGAGCCTTCGTCGCATTGGCGGTGGCTCTCGTGGTTGGTTGGAGCGTCTCACCCGCCCTTGGCGCTTCATCAGGTAGCGCACCGCTTATTGCGCAGACGCCGACAAGCTTCCAAGCCAGTATTTCACCGGAGCTGAGGGTACCGCTGGAGCGGCAAACCGGAGTGTGGTCTCTGCCCGCGGTGCTGCGCCATCAATGGTCGCCCGGCGTAACAATGCCGCCCGAGACTTTGCTGACACGCGAATACCTTGGCAGCTCGGATCCCACAGTCAATCAGCTAAGCCTCAAGCAGGTGATCTATCTGGCGCTGCGCAACAATCCTAATGTTTTGGCGGCACGCATGGTGCCGGTCGGCAGCGCGGAAGCGGTCGAGATGGCGCAGGGCGAGTTCGACCCGCGCGTTGTTGCCTCGCCAATCGCCCTTGGCAGCGTGGTTCCGGGCACCTCGGTACTGTCAACTGTAGATGGGTCACACAATTTGTCGACGGCCGGTTACCAATGGAATTTCACAATCAACAAGATGTTGGCGGCAAGCAACGGCAGATTGACCGTCTTTTTTGAAAACCAATGGCAAAATACCAACAGCTATTCGGTGTCAATTAATCCTAGCTATACCCCAAGCCTTGGCTTTGCGTTTCTCCAGCCTTTGCTACGGGATTTCGGGTTGGGTTACGCCACCATCAACATTGATATCGCCAAGTCTGCTAACCGCCAGGCGCAACTAGGTTACGCGCAACAGCTCAACGACCTGGTTCAGGCAGTGGCGGACGATTATTGGAACCTCTACCTGGCCGAGGCCAACTTGAAGGTAGCTCGCCAAGCCCTACAATTCGACCAAGAGGTGATCCGCGATAACGCGGTAGCGGTACGGGTGGGAAAGCAACCGCCGATCATGCTGGAAGAGGCGCGCGCGGCAGCCGCCACTGACCGCGCCAATCTGGACGCGGCCATTGCCGCCGTAAGGACCGCCCGTGCCGTGTTGCGTCAGGATGCAATGCTCAATCCAGCTCATACCTTTTTGCCGCAACGGATCGAACCTGCGCAAAGCCCCAATGTTAGCGAAAACGTGACCGATGAGGAGGAGCACTCGTTGGAAAATGCGATTGCCGACTTACCCTCGTTGGCGGCCATGCGCGAGGGGTTACGTCGGGCTAAGGTGATGGCGAGCTGGTGGCGCAATCAGCTCCTGCCGCAGCTCAATTTCAGCGCGCAGTTCGAAGCTACCTCGCTCGCAGGCGAAGCGCTGTGCGGCCCGAGCATAGCTGGCTTGCCTACTAACTGTTTGACCTCGGGTTCCGCGCTCACTCCTCCCGGAGCACCTGGCTACGCCTTTCTTCCCTTCAGCGGATCGTATGCGACGGCGCTCAACAGGATGCTGGATTCAAGTTTTTATCAATATGCCGTCACCTTTTCCTTTGAGATGCCATTGGATGACGCGGTGGAAAAGGCTTACTACGAACAGGCCAAAATGAATTACGAGCAAATGCGTCGTAACTACAGCGCAGCACTGGCCCAGGTCGTTGTCAACGTGCAGGGAGCGCTTGCCAACTTAGCCTCGGCAGTCGCTCAAATCAAAGCCACCGAGGCCGCAACTCGCTACTGGACCTTGGCGCTGAGCGAGGAGCAAAAGCGCTTCCGGGTAGGTACCGCAGCGATCCACGACATTTTGCAATACAAAAACCAATTGGTTGCGGCCCAGGGTGCGCAAGTGCAAAGCGCGGTCGCTCTGGAGCAGGCAAAACTCGCGCTCAGACATGCCGACGGTACTCTACTCAAAAGCTTTAAGATCCAGTTTCAAGTTGCGGATGCTCCCGAGACACCATGGTTCGCGCAATTTTGATCAATTGCGTGCAATAAAAACATTAAAATGCTCCACATTTCCCATTTTAACTCCGCGTTATTTCAATGATGGGAAGGCATCTTAGAAGACGGCGTTGGAACGCTGTTAGCCGACATCGCGATAGGAAGACGAGTGCCAGGACTGACATAGGCCCGCGCCTACGAAAGCAGCCACTTCATTTTGCGCGGCTGATGATGATCGCCAGTCTCGTGACGGCTGCGCTGCTCAGTACCATTTTGCCCGCCCGATATCAAAACGCGGTGTGGGCACAACTCGGGGCGCCACCGGTGCCGTTGAGTCCGCCTCCCCCACCGCCAGGCGCGGTGATATCGCCCCTACCCGCGGTTCCCGCCGGCATCCCCTCGATCGGTGCGCTGCCTCCCCTGTCTGCCGTAGCTGGGCTGCTCACGCCCAGTCCGACGCCGACCCCCGGTGGCTATTCCTGTAGCTGCTATGGGTCGGCAGGTCGGACGCGCTGGGTTGGCAACGTTCAGGCCGCCGGACCGTTTCAAGCCCGCCAAGACGCGGTGAACCAATGCTTGGCATATCTGTTCGACCGCAAGCCGGCCTCGGCTTTCGTGCCGCCACCAGTGTTCAACTTCTTTCCGACTCCAGCTCCGCCGATTGCCGCCTCCGAGGCCGAACCCGGCCTGCCCAATCTCTCCGCCCCCGGCTTGTCAGGTTTTGCGCTGCTCAATTCGGCGCAAGGCGCCAATCTGGGTTCGTGCGAATATTGCGTATGTAACTGACCCGGCTCCAAGAGCGGCGGCCCGCCGCGGCACCGACGTTGTCCGATTGCGCAGCGTTGAGCCTCAGGGACAAGCGGAGCGTTTTGCGGTCGCGGAGACCGCTACTGTTTTGTTTCGATTTTGGCGCGCTCTATTACGCCATGGCTCGCCGACTGTCCGAGAACCCATGACTGTGCAGGCATGCGTTCGCTTCTCTACAGGGGCTGACCGCTTCAGGTACTTACGAATCGCGACACTACTTAGGCTGTGGGCGAAGTATCGCTTGCAAGCGCGCTGGCGATGGGTAAGCCGAGGATTTCCGAAATGCCAAGCAGTGGAATAGATAGCCATTCCGGGCGGTTATTCAGCTCATAACCCAACTCGTAGACTGCTTTTTCCATTACAAAGGCTTCCAGCAGGATACGCAATTCCTCACGGTCCGCGGGAATTAGCGGACCGCTACCGGCAGTCTGCATATAGGACCGCAAAAAAGCCCAGCACGACCAGATCTGCCACAGGCGCGCCCAGCCTTCAGTGACGCCGGGGTCTGATTTCGGTCCGATATGTTGCTGCTCGATCGCCGCACTCAAGGCGGCGTATTGAAACGAGCGCAGCATGCCAGCCACATCGCGCAAGGCCGTACTCTTGTGCCTGCGTTCGCTTAAGGGACGGGCGGGCTCGCCTTCAAAATCGATAATGACGAAGTCCTTTCCGGTGTAGAGGAGTTGACCCAAATGAAGGTCACCATGGCAGCGCAGCCGCGCGACCGTTATTTTGCGCCGGGCAAACGCGGAAAATTTAGCGGCAATCTGGCTCTGGCTGGCAACGATCGCCTCGACGCGAGGGCGTATCTTGTCATCCAAGATGGTCAGCTTGCTCCGAAGCTGACGCACTGCTTGAGAGAGCAGATTGCTCATCGATTGAAACACGGAGCGCTGGTAAAGGGCGGAATACGGCTCGGGCGCAAAGGCCGGCACGTCGCTGCTGTTGAGCAGGGCGAGATGCAACTCGGCGATTCGCTGGCCCATCAAACTTGCCGCTTGGAGATAGGCGCCGACGTATTGGGCTGCGACAGGATCGGGCTGCTCCTGGTCCAGCAAGGCCATGAAACGCTGCTCGGGAAGGGCGGGCGGCTGGCCGGAGGCGGCAGTCACCTCGAAATAGCGCTTGAGCTCAGAGGAGGTGAACTCCCAGGCGTCGCCCTGGTTGGCGACGTACTCTTGAAGAATGGCCGCGGTCCGGACCTCGCCCTTATTGTTATGAAAATCGATCCAACCGGCCAGCCGCGGAATATTGTTGAATGGCGTATGCTCAGTGAGAAAGCGGCTGATTTCGACGTCGGGGTTTATCCCGGCATCGAGACGCCGATAAACTTTCAAAATCAGCCGGTCGCCGAATATCAGCGAAGTGTTACTTTGTTCGGCCTTGACCGCGCGGACCTCGAGCACCTCGTTCCTGGCTCCTCGCAGCTCGCGCAGGATGTGTGTAGGGGAGGTTTGCAATTCACCCGATAAACCCCTGACTCGGCGCGGACGCTCGATCATCGCCAGCAAGGCACGACCGAACTCAGGCTGCGCCAGCGCGTCGTAGAGCACGCCTTCCGACGCTCCATTGCGATCGGCGCGATAACTGGCCGCAATGATTCGTTCGGGGTAATGGGCGCGAATGTGCGCGGCTTGCTCGCCGCTAGCCAAAGCCAGCGCCAATACGTATGTCTCGGCCTCCGCATTACGGTAAGAGACGTTGAGCAGCACGAGAAAAGCATCGCCACCGCTTTCATTGATCTCAAGCGCATCCCCGACTGTAACCGTGCGAATTGAGCGGGACTTGGCCCGAAACCAGCGACAGCGAGGCAGATAGTCGGGTAACACCTGCTCCAGCGCAGAGCGGTTGTAGCCCCGTAACAGGCTCTCCAGAGTGCCGGCTAGCTCCAACCGGGGCGGTTGGTAGGGCCTCTGCTCAACTTGCGCCTGTGCGTGACGCTTCTCGAGTGAAAAATAAAAGAAACCGTGCGGGCCGAGGGTCAACAAATAAGGGCGTTCGCTAACGGTGGGAAATTGATTACGTCCAAAAAGTTCGACCGGAACCATTCCCTGGTATTCCGACAGGTCCAGCTCGACGTATTGGACAAAGCGCGAAAGGTTGGCGACCACCAGAATTCGCTCGTCCTGATAGCGACGGACAAAAGCCAGAACATGCGGGTTTTCAGGGTTAAGAAAATCGATCGAACCGCGGCCAAAGGCCTTGAATTGGCGGCGCAGCGCAATCAACCGGCGCATCCACCACATCAGCGAATGTGGATTGGCCTCCTGAGCCTCCACGTTTACGGCCTGGTAATGGTATTCGTAATCGATTACCAGCGGCAGAACCAGATGCTGCGGATTGGCGGTGGAAAAGCCGGCGTTGCGATCGCCGTTCCACTGCATCGGCGTGCGAACTCCGTCGCGGTCACCCAGCGAAAGATTGTCTCCCATTCCAATCTCGTCGCCGTAGTAGATCACGGGAGTGCCAGGTAGCGACAACAAAAGTGCATTGTTAAGTTCGATCGCACGTCGATTGTTACCCAACAGCGGAGCCAAGCGACGCCGGATTCCCAGGTTGAGCAGCATCCGCGGCTCCTTGGCGAAGGCCCTATACATGTAGTCGCGCTCTTCCTCGCTGACCATTTCCAGGGTAAGTTCGTCGTGGTTGCGCAAAAACAGCGCCCACTGGCAGGTCTCAGGAATCGGCGGAGTCTGCGACCAAATATCCACCATGGGAAAGCGTTCTTCCATCCTGACGGCAAGAAACATCCGCGGCATCAAGGGAAAATGAAACGCCATCTGGCATTCCCGGCCTTCGTCAAAATAGGCCGCCGCGTCCTCCGGCCATTGGTTAGCCTCCGCCAGCAGCATCCGTCCGAAGAAGTTATCGTCGATGTGGCGGCGCAATTGGACAAGAAAGGCGTGGGTCTCCGGAAGGTTTTCGCAGTTGGTCCC